>JBDIBB010000003.1:0-62692 GCA_039812685.1 Vicinamibacteraceae bacterium | reverse complement strand
GAAGACTTCTGGCAACGGCGCGCCGCCCGCTGCGTCGCCGCATGACCTCCCTCATCTCACAAACCTGACGTGCACCCAACCCTGGTGAGCCGCCCTCTCTTGCCCAGGACTTGGCGGAAAACCTCGCTATCCGTTGGTCAAGACGCCGGCAAGCAGGCTGGGCTGACCCGCCATCTCGGCGATCGCTTCCGGCGCTCCCTCGAACCGGAGTCTACTGGCCTGAGCGTAGTCCTCGTTGATCTCGCACGTCAGCCAGCGGCGCCGAAGACTCTCGGCGACAGCGCCCGTGGTGTTGCTGCCGGCGAACGGATCCATCACGAGATCGCCGGGGTCCGTCAGGAACTCGATGAAGAACCTCGGCAGTTCCGCGGGGAACCTGGCGGGGTGGATCTTCGATCGCGCCGCTTTGCTTCCACGGATGTACGTCGAGTTTGACTCGTTATTGCCGCACTCGATGAGGTTCGGAGGAATGGCCCCTCCCTGGTCGGTCGCGAACGTGTCCTTGATGGCGTGGCCGCTTGGCCGCGTCGTGGCCTTGATTCCGCGGCGGATCAGTCGTTTCATGTCTGGGCTGTAGGCCTGTAGCACCTTGCGGTTGTTGGCCTTTGCGAACGGATCCTTCACGAACCAGAAGAGATACTCGACGCTGTCCTTCACGCGGATCCGGCGGACGTTGACCCATTCGGCGGGTGCAGGCATCTTCGCTGGATTGAACCAGAAGAACTCCTGCGCGAGCGAATACTGCAACTCGTCGCAGAGGGCCAGGGCGACACGGAAGTGATACAGGCTGCGAATCGGGCCGCCGGGCTGCCATGCGCCACCGAGATTGAGGATGAAAGAGCCTGACGGCTTCAATACCCGGCGAATCTCCCTAGCGAACGGGAGTAGCCAATCAACGTACTCACTCTGGTCCGCATTTCCGTACTCCTTCTTGAAGTGCAGCGCGTAGGGAGGACTCGTGACGACGAGATCGATGGACTCCTGAGGCAGTTCTCGCATCAGTTCGAGGCTGTCTGCGCAGAACGCCTGCCCGAGATCCGTCGCGTAGACCGGAGTCCTAGACAAGTTCATCGATGACCTCCTGCAGCCGCGAGAACCACGCGGTGCCTTCCGTCGGCTCCAGTGGCACGTCGTGCATCACCTTGAGCTTGTTTGGGTAAATCCTGTGCCGAGGCAACCGATCCGCGATCGCGTACCGAAACTCAGTCCAGTTTCCAGTAAACCGTCCGATACACACGGCGAGGACATCGAACTGGTTGGCCGCGTAGAGGCGGCTGCTCGGATCATCCTTGGCGTTGCGCGTCTTCTGGACTTCTACCTTCGGCTTGGCGCCCTTGCGGATCGTCTTGACCTCAACCCGGACTGGACTGCCGGACCTGGCGAACAGCGTGAAGTCGTGGGACCCGTCCGTGTCGTGCGTCTCGAACTCGCCGATCCAGCCTTCCTGGCTTCCCACCCGGATCTTCCGTTCGAAGTGCACTTCCGCCACCGCCCCTTCCAGCGCCACCGTCAGCCGGAATCGGCGGTCGATCGCGTCAAGAAGCTCTCCAGACGTCAGGCCGTACTTGGCCTCCAGCGGATGCGGCATCAGTCATTATCGCGCAGGAGGGCGGAACAGCCCCACTGGTTGGAGAGGACGCGAGGCTGCCCAGGAGGCTTCGTGAGGCCCCGCTCAGCTGCACGGTCGTCGGCCACGAGTCCACCGAGGTCAACCCATGGCGGGACGTCGCGCTGCTCTTGCCTGCGTTCCCGCCAAGGGTAATGAGGGTGTCAAGCAACTCTTGGTCGGCTGCCGGCCCGGCGCCATGCCCCGCGACGGGTGGCCGCCCCCGCCCAGCCCTCCGGCCTCCGTCCGCCAGCGCGCATTGCCCCTTCGTCGTCCCTGCCGCAACCGGATGATGGGTAAGATCACCCCATGCCGGAACCGCTCGCGCTCTTCCACCCGGCGGCCCGAGCCTGGTTCGCCGAGACCTTCGGCTCGCCGACACGGCCGCAAGTCCTGGCCTGGCCGGCCATTGCCGCGCGCGAGTCGACGCTGCTGCTGGCGCCAACGGGCAGCGGCAAGACGCTGGCGGCGTTCCTCTCGTGCATCGATCGCCTGATGTTCGAGCCGGTGCCCGAGACACACCGCCGATGTCGCGTGCTGTACGTCTCGCCGCTGAAGGCGCTGGCCGTGGACGTGGATCGCAACCTGCGCGCGCCGATCGCGGGCGTCGCCAGGGCCGCGCTCGCGCGTGGCGACCGGCACCACGTGCCAGTCGTTGCCGTGCGAACGGGTGACACGCCGGCCGCCGAGCGTGCGCGGTTCCGTCGCAACCCGGCCGACATCCTCATCACCACCCCCGAGTCGCTCTACCTCCTGCTCACCTCCGGCAGCCGCGATGCGCTGCGGGCCATCGACACGGTGATCGTCGACGAGATCCACGCGCTGGTCCCCACCAAGCGCGGCGCGCACCTCGCGCTCTCGCTCGAACGGCTGGAAGCGCTCTGCGGCCGCCCGCTCCAGCGCATCGGCCTGTCGGCCACGCAGCGGCCGCTCGACGAGGTGGCCCGGTTCCTGGGCGGCGCGGCACGGTCCGCACGAAGGGAGCCGCGCCCCGTCCCGGGCCGGCGTACCAGGCCCGAACCGGATCCGGCCGCGGAGATCCTCCACGCCGCATCGGCCCATCCCCCCGGCCTTTCACCGCCGGCGTGGCGTCAGGTCACCATCCTCGATGCCGGCGCGACCAGGACCCTCGAACTGCGCGTCGAAGTGCCCGTGGAGGACATGGCGCGGCGGGCGACGCCGCCCGCCCTCTCGTCCAGCCACGACGCCCCGCCGCCGGCGGGCCACAGCATCTGGACGGCGATTCATCCCCGCCTGCTCGACCTGGTGCGCGCGCACCGCTCGACGCTGATCTTCGTCAACAGCCGGCGCCTGGCCGAACGCCTCGCCGGCGCGCTGAACGATCTGGCGGGTGAGCCGCTGGTGCGCGCCCACCACGGATCGCTGGCGCGCCCGCAGCGGGTAGAGATCGAGGAGGCGCTGAAGGCCGGTCAGCTCCGTGGACTGGTCGCCACCTCGTCGCTCGAGCTGGGCATCGACATGGGCGCCATCGATCTCGTGGTGCAGGTGGCCGCCCCGCCGTCCATCGCCAGCGGGACGCAGCGCATCGGCCGTGCCGGACACCAGGTGGACGCCGTCAGCCGCGGAATCGTGTTCCCGAAGTACCGCGGCGATCTCGTGGCCTGCGCGGCCGCCGCGCGCGCCATCCGCGAAGGCGACGTCGAGTCGACGCGCTTCCCGCGCAATCCGCTCGACGTGCTCGCACAGCAGGTGGTGGCGCTGGCCGCGATGGACGCATGGCCCGTGGACCGGCTCTTCGATCTCGTCCGCCAGGCCGCGCCGTTCGCCACGCTGGGCCGCGCCGCCTTCGAGAGCGTCCTCGACATGCTCTCTGGCCGGTATCCCTCCGACGAGTTCGCCGAGTTGCGCCCGCGCCTCACCTGGGATCGGCTCGGCGGCATCGTCACCCCGCGCGAGGGCGCGCGGCGTGTCGCGGTGATCAACGGCGGCACCATCCCCGACCGCGGGCTCTACGGCGTGTTCCTCGCCGGGGCCGGCGAGCGCCCCGCCCGCGTGGGCGATCTCGACGAGGAGATGGTGTTCGAGAGCCGTGTCGGCGACGTCTTCCTGCTCGGCGCCTCGTCATGGCGCATCGAGGAGATCCGCCACGACCGCGTGCTGGTGTCACCCGCGCCCGGACAACCCGGCAAGATGCCCTTCTGGAAGGGCGATGGTCCCGGCCGCCCGCTCGAGTTCGGCCGGACGATCGGGGCGCTCACGCGCACGCTGGCCGCGCTGCCCGCCGCCGCGGCGATCGAGCGGCTCGTCACGGGATACGATCTCGATCCGCCCGCCGCCGAGAACCTGGTCGCCTATCTCGCCGGACAGCACGCCGCCACGCGCGCGATACCCGACGATGCCACGGTCGTCGTCGAGCGCTGCCGCGACGAACTGGGCGAATGGCGCGTCTGCGTGCTCTCACCGTTGGGCGGCCGCGTGCTCGTGCCCTGGGCGCTGGCCGCCACGGCGAAGATCCGCGAGACGACGGGCCTGGACGTCGAGGTGATGTGGACCGACGACGGGTTCGTCGTGCGGTTGCCCGAGACCGACGATCCGCCCGGGGTGTCCTGGCTGCTGCCGGATCCCGACGACGTGGAGCGCCTCGTGACGGCGCAGCTGGGATCGAGCGCGCTGCTGGCGGCGAAATTCCGTGAGTGCGCCGGACGCGCCCTGTTGCTGCCGCGACGCCGCGCGGGCCAGCGCACGCCGCTCTGGCAGCAGCGCAAGCGCGCGCACGATCTGCTGTCGGTGGCTTCGCGTCACGGGTCGTTTCCGATCCTGCTCGAGGCCATCCGGGAGTGCCTGCACGACCTGTTCGACCTGCCGGCGCTGGCAGACACGCTGCGCGGCATCGCCCAGCGCGCGATCCGCCTCGCGACAGCCGACACGACAACGCCCTCGCCCTTCGCGGCCTCGCTGCTCTTCGGCTACGTCGCCAGCTACATCTACGATGGGGATGCGCCGCTCGCCGAGCGGCGCGCCCAGGCGCTGACCATCGACCAGGCGCAACTGCGCGAATTGCTCGGCGAGGCCGAATTGCGCGAGCTGCTCGACGCCGGCGTCATCGACGACGCCGAACGCGAGCTGCAGCACCAGGGCGGTCACCTGCCCGCCAGGAGCGCCGACAGCCTGCACGATCTCCTGCTGCGTATCGGCGACCTGGCCGGCGACGAGATCCGCGCGCGCAGCGCCGGCGACGACTGGCGCACGTGGGTCGAGGCGCTGACCACGGCCCGCCGGGCCGTCTGGCTGACCGTAGGCGGCGCCACGCGGCTGGTCGCCGTGGAGGACGCGGCGCGCTACCGCGACGCGTTCGACGCCCCGTTGCCGGCAGGCCTGCCCGGCACCCTGCTCGCCACGGTGCCCTTCGCGCTCGACGGCCTCGTCCTGCGCTTCGCGCGCACGCACGGGCCCTTCGGAACGGCAGAACTCACAGCCCGATTCGGCCTCGCGCGCGGGCACGCGGAGGCATCGCTCCAGCGCCTCACGAGGTCCGGTCGACTGCTCGAGGGCGAGTTCAGGCCCGGCCGCCGTTTCCGCGAATGGTGCGAGCCCGGCGTGCTCACCCTGCTGCGGCGGCGTTCGCTCGCCCGCCTGCGGAAGGACGTGGAGCCGGTCGACTCGGCCGTGCTCGGCCGGTTCGTGACGGCCTGGCACGGCGTGAGGAAACCACGCCGCGGGCTCGACGCGCTGCTCGATGCCGTGGAGCACCTGCAGGGAGCCCCGCTGGCCGCCTCCCTCCTCGAAACCGACATCCTCCCGGCGCGCGTGGACGGCTACCGTCCCGCCGATCTCGACACGCTGATCGCGGCCGGCGAGGTCACCTGGGCGGGCGTGGCGCCACTGGGTGGCCACGACGGCCGGCTGGCGCTCTATCTCGCCGACGGCCTCGCGCGGCTGCGGCGACCGCCGCCGGAGGACGCGGGCGTGGACGGACGCGAGGCCGCCATCCTCGACGCGCTGCGGCGCGAGGGCGCGATGTTCTTCGACGCGCTGCACCACGCCGCGGGCGGCGGATTCCCTGGCGACACGGTCGACGCCCTGTGGTCGCTCGTCTGGCGCGGGCTGATAACCAACGATTCGCTGCACGCCCTGAGGGCGTACACGCAGCCACGGCCGCGGGCGCGGCGGGGCCAGACGGCAGACCAGCCGTTTCGATCACGTCGCGCGGCGCCCCCCGCCGGACAGGGCCGATGGTCGCTCCTGCAACCGCCGGCCGCTGGCACGCCTGCCGGGACGATGCCGGCCACGCGCGACCTCACCGCCTGGAGCACGGCCATCGCCCGCCAGCTGCTCACCCGCCACGGCATCGTCACGCGCGAGGTCGCGGCGGCGGAAGCCGTGCCGGGCGGGTTCGGTTCGATTCACGACATCTACCGGTCGATGGAGGAACGCGGGCAACTGCGGCGCGGCTACTTCGCCTCGGGCGTCACGGCGATGCAGTTCGCGCTGCCGGCGGCGCTCGACCTGCTGCGCGCGCTCCGTGAGCCGCCGCCCGCGCCCGAGACGGCCATGCTGGCCGCCGCCGATCCCGCCAACCCGTACGGGAGCGTGATCCGCTGGCCGGATGCCGACTCCGCGCTCCCGGCCGCATCTCGCGGCCCGACGCGATCGGTGGGCGCCTCGGTGATCCTCGTCAACGGCGCGCTCGGCGCCTACACAGGCCGCGGTGGACGCCCGCTGCTCTCGTTCCTTCCCGCCAGCGAACCCGATCGTTCGGACACGGCTCGTGCCGTCGCGACCACGCTGGCCGCCTTCGCCGCCAGCGACGCCGGGCGCGAGTCCGGGCTCCTCATCGCCGACATCAACGGTGCGCCTGCCGGCGCTCACCCGCTTGCCGCGGCGCTGAAGGAAGCGGGCTTCGTGGCCTCGGCCTCCGGGTTCCGCGTGCCGCGGCGCGCGATCACGCTCGCGACGCCGCCGGAGGCCGCGCAAGCCGGCACCGGCGAGCCGGCAGCGGCGCGGCCCGACGCCCCTCGCGCGCCGGGGCGGACACGCGGCGCCCTCAGCAGTCCTTTCGGGGTGTTCCGCACGGACCCGCGCCAACGGCGGTCCTGACAGGCGACGGCGAGGCCGGCGGGCTCGCGTCCACCCTGTAACTTCGCTACGGCGATTGTTCGCGATCGTGCAATCACCGGCGCGCGAAGATGGGCCTCCGCCAGCTCGTGCGTGCGAATTGCCGGCCGCGTGACCGGGCGCGAAGCTTGCTTCCTCCGGTCCGTCCTCTTCCTGGAGGCGGTGGCTCGAACGGGCGCGTCCGCCCGGGACACCATCGACGGTGCGCGTCATGGGAATGCTCGTCAGCTCTTCGTTTGGTTCCACGCCGCTCGTGCTGGTCGTCGACGATGACCAGAACAGCCGGCAGGGGATCGCGGAATACCTGCTCGGCGCCGGCTATCGCGTGTCGGAGGCGGCCGATGGCCCCGAGGCGCTCGGCAAGGCCCTGCGCCGCCGGCCCGACATCGTGCTGCTGGATCTCGCCATCCCGAAGCTGGACGGCTGGACCGTGGCGCGCACGTTGAAGGCCGATCCCGGACTGGCGAGCGTTCCGGTGATCGCCTTCAGCGCCTTCGACTACCCCAACGAGCGCGCCCGTGCGGCCGACGCTGGCTGCGACGCGTTTCTTGCCAAGCCGTGCGCGCTGGATCAACTGCTCGGCATCATCCGGCAGTTGCTGGCGTCGCGAGTGATCGGGGGCGTCGCGCGGGCGTGAAGCCGGCGGCCGGCGTTCAGAACTTCGCCACCAGCGCCACCGACGTCGTGGTGTCGGTGTGCCGGAAGCCGGTCACCGGCCGGTTCGCGTACCGGATCGTGTTCGATACCTTCAGCGACAGCAGCGTCGTGAGCCGCGCGGTCACGCCCGCCACGTGCGAGATGCGCCAGTCGCCGGCCTCGGCAAACGTGCCCGTGAAGCGGAAGTCGTCGGTGAAGGCTGCCGTTTCCGAGATCTTCAGGCGGTAGTTGCTGCCGGCCGCGTAGACCGCGCTCGACACGCTCGGCGGCACCAGCCGCCGTTCGTTCAGGTAGCCGAGGCCGCCGTCGATCGACAGCAGGTGCCTGGCCTCGTCCACCACCTTGTAGGAGACGCCGCCCACCACCGAGTTGCGGTTCAGGACGCCGGCGAAGCGGTCGCGGAAGTAGGCGTACTCGGTGAAGGCCGCCAGCCGCGGTGAGAACGCGCGCTGCGCCCGGAACCCCAGCATCACGGCGTTGGCGGTCGTCTCCCCTTCCGACTCGTTGCGCACGTACGAGGCGCTGGTCGTGAGCACCCAGGCCTCGGGACGCACGATGTAGGTGCCGTTGAGGCCGATGGTCTGCGTCGAGGAGTTGCCGGTGGTGCCGACGAATGCGAACTCGGCCGTGCCCTCGCGGGCCGGTGGCGGCGGGGGCGGCGAGGACGAGGCGCTGTCCATGACCGAGGGCGAGGCCAGCGGCCCCCGCGGGATGGTCTGTCCCTGGACGTCGGCGACGATGAACAGGAAGGCCGTGAGCGCAACGAGAGCGATTGACGACGTGATCTTCATGACAGGACAGGGGATTGCCGGCGGAACGCGCGGCGCCCGTGGGCGGCGGCGCTCGAGTCCCGCCGTCTTCAGGACTGCACGCGCTCGATCGTCACCTTGCGCATCACGACGTCGGTCGCGGGACGATCCCTGGGGCCGGTGCGCACGCGGCCGATCTTCTTCACCACGTCGAGCCCCTCCACCACCTCGCCGAACACCGAGTGGCGGTTGTCGAGATGCGGGGTGGGCGCCAGCGTGATGAAGAACTGGCTGCCGTTGGTGCTCGGGCCGGCATTGGCCATCGACAGAATGCCCTCCGCCCGGTGGCGCAGCGACGGGTGGAACTCGTCGGCGAACTGGTAGCCGGGACCGCCGACACCGCTGCCGAGCGGGCAGCCGCCCTGGATCATGAAGCCGTCGATCACGCGATGGAAGATCAGCCCGTCGTAGAACGGCGTCCGCTGCTTCTGCCTCGTGGCGGGGTGCGTCCACTCCTTCGTGCCTTCGGCGAGGCCGACGAAGTTGGCGACGGTGGCAGGCGCGTCCTTGTCGAACAGCCGGACGAGGAACTCACCTTCGGTGGTGTCGAAACGGGCATAGATGCCGGGTACAGGCGACATGTCGGGAGCCTCCGTGGAATGCGCGGCGTGGCGTGCGCGCGGCCTCGAGCCAAGCCCCGCGGCAGGCACGACGGGCCGGCGCCTCACACGCCGGCCCTTCACGCTATCACACCGCCTCGAGCGCCTGCCGCAGGTCGGCGATCACGTCCTCGGGGTGCTCGATGCCCACCGAGATCCTGACCATCGCCGGCGTCACGCCGATCATGCGCTGCCGCGGTTCGGGCACGTCGGAGTGCGTCATCGTCGCGGGGTGCTGGATGAGGCTCTCGGTGCCGCCCAGCGACACGGCGAGCCGGACGAGCTGCAGGTGGTTGAGCAGGCGGAAGGCCTCCGCCTCGCCCCCGTGGATCTCGAAGGAGAAGGTCGAGCCCGGCGACTTGCACTGCCGCTGGTAGATGGTGTGCTGCGGATCCCCCGCGGGCAGGAACCCGAGGTAGTACACCTTGTCCACCTTCGGGTGATCCTGCAGGAACTCGGCCACGTAGCGCGCGTTCTTCATCGCGCTGGTCATCCGCAGCTTCAGCGTTTCCAGGCTGCGCAGCAGCAGCCAGGCGCTGTGCGGATCCAGCGTCGTGCCGAGCACCCCACGCATGCCCTTGACCTGCTTCACCAGCGCCGCGCTGCCGAGGCAGCCGCCGGCCACGACGTCGCTGTGGCCCCCGACGTACTTGGTGAGCGAGTAGACCACCAGATCGGCGCCGTTGCGCAGGGGCTGCTGCCAGAGCGGGCCGAGGAACGTGTTGTCGACCACGACGAGCGGACGCCGGCCGTCGGGGCCCTCGTACTTCCGCGCGGCCTCGGCGCAGGCGGCGATGTCCACGAGGTCGTTGGTCGGGTTGGCCGGCGTCTCGATGAAGATCATCCCCACGCGCCCGCGCGCGGCCGCACGGCGCATCGCCTCATCGAGCGACGGCGATCCCGCGTAGGTGCCGAACACCTCGCGCTCGATCCCGAACTGCGGCAGCACGCTTTCCACGAGGTGTTCGGTGCCGCCGTAAATCGGCTCGCTGTGCACGAACACGTCGCCCGGCCGCAGGAACGTGAGCATCGTCGTCGCGATGGCCGCCATTCCGCTCGAGAACACCAGGCTTGCGTCGGCGCCGTCCCAGAGCGTGAGCCGCTCCTCGAGGATCTGCAGGTCCGGGTTGTTGATGCGCGAGTAGATCAGCCCCGGCTCCTCGTCGGCGCCCTGCTCCCGCAGGCCGTACGCCAGCTCGAAGAAGGCCTTGCCCTGCTCGGCGGTCTTGAACACGAACGTGGAGGTCTGGAAGAGCGGCACCTTCACCGAGCCCTCCGACAGGCCGGGGTCGTACCCGTAGCCCATCATCTGGGTCTCTGGCGCGAGCACGCGGTCACCGAGCGTCCTGTGGCGATACGGCTTGTCGTTGGACATACGTCACCTGCGAAGGAGAAGGCACCTGCCATCAGCGGCGCGCGAGGACGCCGGACAGCCACGCGTTGACGGCATCGAGCGCGCGATCGACGGCACGGAAGACGGGCACACCCGCCCGCAGCAGCCCCGCGGCCATCGCATCGTACAGCGCCCCGCTGTCGATGACCACCACGATCGGCCGGGCGCTGGCCGCACAGACCGCCGCGAGCCGCGCGCCCACCGCGTCGCGCCTGGTGACATCCTCGCCGTGATCGGGGCCGGGGGCAAGCGTGTTGAGTTGCGCGGTCAACGGCACGCAGCCCACCACGAGCACGTCGACGCCGGGATCGTCGGCCACGGCGCGCACCACGCGCTCGTAGGCGTCATCGGCCGCCATCGGCGTCAGGTCGATCGGATTGTGCACGTCGACCAGGCCGTCGATGCGCGCCTGGCGGAACGCGGCCTCCAGTCGATCGACGGTGGCCTCGCCGAACGCCGCGAGCGTGAGCGCGCCGAGCGAGTCCGACAGCGCCACGCACTCGAACCCCGCGTTGGACACCGCGCCGAGCCGGCGGCCGGCCGGCCGGCGCCCGGCCAGCAGCGTGGCCAGCAGCGTGAGATCCTCGAACGCGTCGATCGACTCCGCCAGCAGGATGCCCGCCGAGCGCGCCATCTCCCGCGTGACGGCGTAGTCGCCGGCAATCGACGCCGTATGGCTGGCCGAGGCCTGCGCCCCCTCCGGCGTCCGCCCCGCCCGGTACAGCACCACCGTGCGCCCTTGCTCCGTCAGGCGTCGCGCCACGTCGATCGTGCGCGCGCCGTCGAGCGGCCTGAAGCCCTCCACGTAGAGCGCGAACACGCGCACCGCGGGATCCTCGGCGAGCGCTTCCAGATGATCGCCCACCGTGAGATCCATCTGGTTGCCGGCCGTCACCACGTAGCGTGGGTTCAGCGTGGCCAGCCGGCTCATGCGCGAGATGGCGAACGCGCCGCTCTGGCTGATGAAGGCCAGCGGGACCTCCGGCGTGTCGGGCACGGGCAGCTTCGAGGCCGGGATGAACATCGTGTCGTACCGGCCGGGCCGTGAACGAATGCCCAGGCAGTTGCCGCCGTTGACCACCGGCCCGCCCCACGCCGTGGCGCGCGAGGCGAGCAGCGCCTCGCGCATGCGCGTCACGAGGCCCTCGGTGCCCGCCTTCTCCTCGAGCCCGCCCGGGATCACGATCACGCTCTCGGCCGCCTCCCTCTCGACGATCTCGGTGAGCGTCGCGGGCACCTGTCCAGCCCCGATGGCCAGCACCGCGAGGTCCACGCGCGAGGGCAGCGACGCCAGGTCGGGCACGCATCGGCAGCCGTCGATCCGATCGGCGCCCGGTTTCACGACGACGATGTCCTCGATGGGAAAGCCGTCGCGCAGCAGGTTGCGCAGGATGATCCGGCCGACGTTCACGCCCTTCTCCGACACGCCGAGGATGGCGGCCGACTTCGGGGTGTAGAGGGCCGCCAGGCGATGCCGCGGCCGCGGCGGCCACGCCGGCCGCGGTCGATCGACGGTCACGCGCGCCAGCACGTCGAGCGCGACGGGGCCGCCGGCGGTGACGGCGACCGGGTTGATCTCGATCTCGCGCAGGTCGCCAGGCACGTGCGCGCGCCCCAGCGCCTGCAGCGACTCCACGACGCGGGCCAGCGCACCCACCGGGCAGAGCGCCGGCTGGCCGCGCTGCGATTCGGTGACGATGCGCACCAGGGGCAGGCCGGCCAGCCGCGCCTCGATGGCCTCGCGGGTGGTACCCTCCACCGGGAACATCGCCAGCACGTCGCCCGGCGGCAACGCCTTCGCCCAGAACTCGGCGTGGATCCCGCCCGGGGCGACCACCACGACGGCGCCGAAGTCCTCGGTCCAGCGCAGGCCGAACAGCAACTGGTGGCCGGGCGCCGACTCGTGCGGCACGAACTCGTTGATCGTGAAGCGCGCGCGCCCCCCCCGATCGAGCCGCCGCGCCATGTCGTCGATGGCCGCCTGGATGGCGCTGGCGCTGTTGGGCACCACCGCAATCCCGCGCACGTCGCTGCGGTGCAGGATCTCCGGCGAGGCAATCTTCACCACGACGCGCTCACCGGCGACACGGGTGAGATCGACCTGCGCGACGTCGGCCGGCGATCCGACGACCTCGCATCGCGGACATGGCACGCCGTAGGCGGCCAGCAGCGGGTAGCCCTCCGGCTCGACGACGATGGCATCACGGCGGGCGCGGATGGTGTGGAGGACGGCTTCGGCGGCGGGAGAGGACATGGCGTTCATGCGAGCGGCGGGCCCGCGGCGTCACGCCGCGACCCCGCGATCCGGCCGGAGCCGGATCCCCCGGACGGGAGCGCCACGATCATCGCGCAATCCGGCCGAAAGGCAATCCCTCGCCTCGGCCCGCACTCCGGCCGAAGCTGGACGCCCGCGATCGGGGCCGGCCCGGCCGGCGCGCGACGTCATCGCATCGAACGCTGGTCGCGCGTATCGTTGGATGGTGCCACTGGACGCGGGCTTCCTGATGGGAGCCAACCTGCCCTGGCTTCGGTACGGCGGCGACATCGGCGCCAACGCCTGGTCGCCGGCGGGAGGCGTCGCGCAGCCGGATCTCCGGACGCGACTCGACACGGTGCTCGCGCGCGCGGCGGACCGCGGCGTGTCGGTCGTCCGCTGGTTCCTGCTGTGCGACGGGCGCGCCGGCATCGAGGTGGATGCCGCCGGACACCCGCGCGGACTCGACGCGTGCGCTCGCCGCGATCTCGACGCCGCGATCGAGGTGCTCGAGCGCCGTGGCCTGCGGGCGCTCTTCGTCCTGTTCGATTTCATGCTGCTGCACCCCGCACGCGAGCAGCGCGGGGTCCGGATGTTCGGACGGCGCGACTGGCTGCGCGACGATGCGGCGCGGGCGCGGCTGATCGAGCACGTGGTGGCGCCGATCGTGGCGCACGCCGCCGGCAGTCACGCGACGCTCGGCTGGGACCTGATGAACGAGCCCGAGTGGGTGACCCTGGGCGCGGGAGAGTGGCGCCCCTGGCGGGCTGTCTCCCCGGCAACGATGCGGCGCTTCCTGGCGGAGATGGCCTCGGCCGCGCGGCAGCACGGCCGGGCGCCGGTGACCGTGGGGCTCGCGAGCGTCCGGGGCCTGCGGCTCGTCCGATCGATCGATCTGGACTTCCAGCAGGTGCACTGGTACGACCACGTCGATCGGCCGTGGACGCTGGTGACGCCGGCCACCGTCCACGCGCCCGGCGTCCCCCTCATCCTCGGAGAGTTCCCGACCGCGTACTCCTCGCAATCGCCGCTGGCCATCGTCTCGGCCGTGCGGCACGCGGGCTACGCCGGCGCGTTCGCGTGGTCGCTGTGCGCCGAGGACGCCTTCTCGAGCGAGGCGGGCTGCTACGAAGCGCTCCGCGCGTGAGCCGACAGCGCGCAGGCGACGCGCCGCCCGGCCCCACCGGCTCGATGCCCTGGCGCCATCAGACCTTGCGCAGCAACTCCGAGCCGCTCACGGGGAACCCGCACACCGTGCCGCGATAGGTGAGGCGCACGCCGCCGTTCTCCAGCGCCGCCGTGCCCTCGCTGAAGGTGAACGGGCAGGTCAACCCGACACGCGAGGCGGTGCCCTGCGCCGACCAGGAGAGCACCTCGCCGTTGAGGGTGCCCGCGCCCGTGCCGTCCACCGCGATCCCCGCGCAGGTGGCCGTGAACGCCACCGTGCCGGATCGGCCGTCGGCCGAGGGCGTCACCCGGTAGTCGAAGGCCGTGCAGGTCGTGGGAAGCGTCGTGCCCCCCGCGCTGCCCGACGCCCACGAACCGGAGAACGCCTGGATCGAGAGGCCACCGCTCGTGCCTGTTCCAGTGCCGGGCGCCGGCGTGGTCGACACCCCAGGCGACGGCGAGGTGGGAGACGAGCCGGACTTCATTTCGACGCATCCCTGGGCGGTGAACAGGCCCAGGGCGAGGATGGCGAGAGCGGCGCTCGGGCGCACCGGGAATCGCGGCATGGTCGGGTCTCCTGGCGCTGGGGCGTGCCGTCATCCTACGCAGGGACCGCGCGCGCGCGCAAGCTTCAGCCGACCGGGTGTTGCAAAGCCTGACGGCCCCCCATACCCTGCTTCGGCGGAGGCAGACCATGCACACACGCACATGCCCGCGCGCGGCGGCGACACTCGCCAGCCTGATCCTGAGTATCGGCTGCGGCGCCGCCGCTGCCCAGCCGGCCGGAACCTTCACGCCGCATCATGCCGCGCGGCTCCGGGCGGTGACCTCCGCCGCGCCATCCCCGGATGGCACCCTGGTGGCCTTCACGGTGAGCGTCCCCCGCGTCCCGTTCGTCGACGAGGACGGCACCGCGTGGGAGGAACTCCACGTCGCCGGCCGCGACGGGGTCACGCGTCCCTTCGTCACCGGCGAGGTGAACGTCGCCGCCGTGCGCTGGGCCGCCGACGGCCAGTCGATCACGTTTCTCGCGCGGCGCGGCAGGGACACCGCGCGCTCGCTCTACCGGATCCCGATCGACGGCGGCGAGGCGCGGCGCATCCTCACCCACGCAACCGATATCGCCGCCTACACCCTCAGCCCCGACGGCACCCAGGTCGCCTTCACCGCGCGCGAGCCGGTGGCCAGGGCCCGGCAGGATCTCGAGAAGAAGGGCTTCAACCAGGAAATTTTCGAGGAGGACGTGCCGTTCGTGCGCGTGTTCGTCGCCTCGCTGGCGGCCGGCGCCCCGCCGCCGCGGCAACTGCCGCTGACGGGCTCGGCCTCCACGATCGCCTGGAGCCCGGCCGGCAACCGCCTCGCCGTGGCGCTGGCGCCCACGCCGCTGGTCGACGACGACCTCATGATGCGCCGCGTGCACATCGTCGACACCGACAGCGGGGCTATGGTGGCGAAGCTGGAGAATCCCGGCAAGCTCGGGCCGATCGCGTGGAGCCCCGACGGCACGCGCCTCGCGATGATCTCCGGCGCCGACATCAACGACCCGGCGGCGGGACGGCTCCTGGTGGCGCCGGCGGCCGGCGGCCCCCTGACCGACGTGCTGCCCGGCTACCTCGGACACGTCAGCGCGATCGCCTTCCGCGACGGCGCCACGCTGGCCTACATCGGCGACGAAGGCGTGGAGACGGTCTTCGCCACGGTGAAGGTCGACGGCTCCGAGCGCCGCACGCTGCTGCCCACCGGCGGACGTGTCCTGTCGTCGTTCGCGTCCTCGTCGGATGGCAGGACCACGGTCTTGGTCGCCGACGCGCCGGCGCACCCATCCGAGGCGTTCCTGATGGCCGCGGGCGACGCCGCGCCACGACGGCTCACCGACAGCAATCCCTGGCTCGCCGGTCTCCGGCTGGCCAGGCAGGAGGTGGTGAAGTTCAAGGCGCGCGACGGCCTCGATCTGGAAGGCGTGCTGATCCGCCCGCTCGACGAACAGCCGGGGAGGCGCCATCCACTCATCCTCACCGTGCATGGCGGGCCCGAGGCGCACGATCGGAACGGCTGGAAGACCAACTACAGCGGGCCGGGCCAGTTCGCCGCGGCGCGCGGCTACGCCGTCTTCCACCCGAACTACCGCGGGAGCACCGGACGCGGGGTCGCCTTCTCGAAGCTGGGCCAGGGAGAGCCGGCCGGCCGGGAGTTCGACGACCTCGTCGACGCCGTGGATCACCTGGTGAGGACGGGGCTGGTCGACGAGAAGCAGGTCGGCATCACGGGCGGCAGCTACGGCGGCTACGCGTCGGCATGGGGCGCCACGTATTACTCGGCGCGTTTCGCCGCGTCGGTGATGTTCGTGGGCATCAGCGACAACGTCTCGCGACCCGGCACGACCGACATTCCCAACGAGGAGTACCTCGTGCACGCCCTGAAGCGCGCCTGGGAGGACTGGGACGCCAAGCTGAAGTCGAGCCCGATCTACTACACCGATCGGGCGAAGACGCCCATCCTGATCCTCGGCGGCACCGCGGATCCCCGCGTGAGCCCGACCCAGTCGCTCGAGCTCTACCGGCACCTGAAGCTTCGCGACCAGACGCCGGTGCGGCTCGTGCGCTACCCGGGTGAACCGCACGGCAACCGCCGCGCGGCCTCGCGCCTCGACTACTCGCTGCGGATGATGCAGTGGTTCGACCACTACCTGCGGGGACCGGGCGGGCCGCCGCCGGCCGCCGAGATCGATTACACGGAGAAGTGAACTCGCGCGGCGGGGGCGGCCGACCTGTCGCCCCCGCCTGCGGCGCCGGACCGCCGCGTGCGCTATGCTGTGGTCTCCGATGCCGGATCCAGCCTTGCCGATGCAGGTGTTCCGCGAGACCTGGGAGCGGGCGCTCGCCGCGCCGCCTCGCGCCGATCCCGCCGCCGTGACGCTGGCCACCTGCGACCTCGACGGTCATCCGACGGCGCGCATCGTGCTGCTGCGCGGCTTCGACGCCGACGGGTTCCTGTTCTACACGAACTACACCTCGATCAAGGCGCGGCAGCTCGACGCCAACCCGCAGGCCGCGCTCTGCTTCTACTGGTACTGGCTCGACGAGCAGGTTCGCGTGGAAGGCCGGGTGGCGCGTGCGACGCGCGAGGAATCCGATGCCTACTTCCGGACGCGACCGCGCGGCAACCAGATCGGGGCCTGGGCCTCGAGCCAGAGCGCTCCGCTGGCCTCGCCCGCGGAACTCGAGGCGCGTTACCGCCACGAGGAGCAGCGGTTTGGCGACGGCCCGATTCCCCGGCCCGAGTTCTGGGGCGGGTATCGGCTGACGCCCGGGCGCATCGAGTTCTGGAAGGCTGGCGAGAGCCGCCTCCACGATCGGCGCGTGTTCACCCGGTCGCCCGCGGGATGGGATCAGTGCCGGCTCTATCCCTGAGCCCCCGTCGCGGGCTCTGGTGCCGTGAGCGATCATGCGCGCCGTGCGGCCGCTGACTCCACTGGTGGCGCCGCTCATCGTGGCCGTGGTGCCGTGGCTGGTGTGGCCCGGCTGCGACGACCCGTTCTCGACGCCGAAGCGCGCGGCGATCGCCGTCGCTGCCGTGCTGCTGTGGGCCATCGTCGCCCGACGGCCGCCGGCGCCCGGATCGGGGCATCGGGGGATCACCGTCATCGACGTGACGGCGCTCGCCTGGATCGCGACGTTCGTGCTGTCGGCGCTGCTGTCGGATACGGCAAGCCCAGCCGCCGTCGGGCTGGGCCTGGCCGGGCCCGCCTGGGCGCTCGCGCTGGCACGCGCCGCGCCGCGCGCCACGCTCATGGTTCGCGCGATGCTGGTGACGGCGACGGGCATCGCGATCCTGGCGCTCGCGCAGTGGCTCGGCGCCGATCCGTTTCGCGCCGCCGGATGGGCGCCCGACGTCGCCGGCGGCAGCCAGCGCCTGCGGGTCTACGCCACGCTCGGCAACCCCAACTTCGTGGCCGCCTGGCTCGCCATGCACCTGCCGCTGTCGGCCAACGCCGCGCGCGCCGGGCGGGGATCGCTCTCACGCGCAGCGGGCCTGCTGTCGGCGCTCGTCCTGCTGGCGGCCGTGGCCGCAACCGGTTCGCGCGGGGGCGCGCTCGGCGCGGCCGCGGGCCTGACGACGTGGGTGCTCTGGGCGCGGGTGGTTCGACCCGTCGCCGCCGTGGGCGCGGCCGTGGCGCTCATCGGCGTCCTCGCGTGGCTGTCGCCGGCCCGCGTGCTCCCCGAGACGGCCGCCGGCCGCTTCTACATCCTGATGGTGGCCTGGCCCCACGCCGTCGATCGGCCTGGCCTCGGATACGGACCAGGCGCCTTCCAGCAGCACTATCCCGCCTGGGAACAGGAAGGCCGGAAGTCGCGACGGCTGCCGCAGGGCCTCATCCACCGCTTCGCCGGGCCTCAGGCCCACGCGCACAACGATTACCTGCAGGCGTTGATCGAACGCGGACTCCCAGGCCTCGCCACGCTCCTGCTCGCGATCGCCGTGCCGCTCTGGGCGGCCACGAGACGACGGGGCGCCGGGCTGGCGGCCGGTCCGGGCGAGGCGAACCGGGCGGCGCTGGCCGGCGCGGTCGCTGCCATGGCCGCCTGCGCCCTGGTCGACTTCCCCTTCCAGCGTCCTGCCGAGACGTTCACGTTCTGGACCGTTTCGGCGCTCCTCGCGCGCGATGCCGCCGCGCACGCCGACTCCGGATGACCCGCCGGCCCGCGGCGTCTCGCTGGCAGCCCGTGGCGGAAGCGGCGCTGCACTCGACGGGCGGGGCATCCCGGCTGGCGGCGTTGCTCCTCCTTCGAATGCTGGCCGCATTCTCGGTCGTCGCGCCTGGCCATCCGGGCGCCGCGCCCGTCTCGGTGCGACGCGGCACTCCCACCACGGCCTGCTAGCCCGCGGGCACGGGACGCGCCGGCCGCATGCCGGTCCGTTCCACCTCACGCCGCTCGGCCGCCATCACACGCCCGGCGCGCCGCCGCCCCAGCAACTGCGTCACGGCCCGGCTCGCGCGATCCGCCGCCGTGTCGATGGCCTTGTACATGTCGGCGTCCTGTTCCTCCACCAGAATCGGCTTGGCGCGCCTGACGGTCATCACCACCTGGCACCGCTTGTCCACTCCCTTCCTCGGGCCGTTCTCGTCGATGAGCCGCACGGTCACTGTCGGAATCCTCGCCCCGAACCTCTGGAGCGCGGTCGTCAGCCGGCGTTCGGCGTAGGCGCCGAGCGAGGGCTGCAGGTCGACATGCTGTCCGCGGACATCGATGCGCATCGTGATGCCTCCATGGGGTGCGGTGCGGGCGGGCCGCACGCAGACCACCGTACGGGCCCGCACGCATTCGGATGGTTCGAAGGACAGAGCCGCAAGCGACAGCACGACCCGATTCAGTGCACAGGTTCCCGGGGGGAGGGAGGGGAAGGAACCCGAAGCACCGAAGGTCTCTGTCACCTGTGGCCCTGGTGGATCGAAGTATAGCGCCGCCAGCGGAAAATGGATCCCGCGCCGCCGGGCCATCCCGATCGGACTCGACCATGGAATCGGCGGCAGGACGGGAAGCGGGAGTGGCCCTCGCGGAGCCACTCCCGCGCCTGCATCGGAGGGTGTCCGGCCAGCCGGCTACGTCCTGGCGAGCGCCCGGCTCGCCACCGCGGTGATCCCGGCTGCGAACGCCTGCTCGTTGAGCGGGATCAGCGACGGCTTGTGCGCCAGCGCCTGCCGGACCGCGGCGAGCAGGGTTTCGGCCGGGAAGAGGCTGGTGGCCGCCTGCAGCGCGCCGAGCGCCACGATGTTCTTCACCACCAGCTTGCCGAGGCCCGCCGCGATCTCCGTGAAGGGCACGCCCAGCACGGTGATGCTCGGATCGCCGGGCTTCACCTCCCGGGCAACCGAGCTGTCGTAGAGGATGTAGCCGCCGGGCCTCACCGTGAGGCCGAACTTCGCCAGCGACGGGGCATTGAACGCGATCAGCACATGGGGCGTCGGGCTCGCGGGGTTCAACACCTCCTCGCGCGCCACGTGGACGTCGGCATAGGAGGTACCGCCGCGGCTCTCCGGCCCGTAGCTGGGGATGTGCGTGCCGTCGAATCCCTCGTTGATCGCCGCCGTCGCGATCAGCATCGCGGCGGTCTGCGCGCCGTCGCCGCCGGCGCCAGCCAGCTTCAGGCTGACGTCGTCGGGGTGCAGGTGCGCCGGAAACCCCTCGCAGAAGCGCGGCGCCGCCTCGGTGCTGGCCTCCACGGTCGCGATGAGCGCGCCAGGATCGAACACGCGCGGCGGGACGCTGAACCACGGCTCGACCGCGACGTCCTTCTTCAGGCCGAGCGGGAAGATGGGCACCATCTGTTCCTTCACCCACTTCTCCGACTTCTCGGGCGTGAGCTTCAGGTGGGTGGGGCATTCGGCGAGCACCTCGACGAAGGCATAGCCGCGCCCTTCCACCTGCATCTGAATCGCCTTCCGCACCGCCTTCTTGCAGCGCCGTCGCTCGGCCGCGTTGTAGAGCGCGACCCGCTCGACGTAAACCGGCCCGTCGAGCTGCGCGATGGTCTCGGCCATCTTCAACGGCCGGCCGCTGAAGACGTCGCGGCCGCCCGGGCTCGTCGTCGTGACCTGCCCCATCAGCGTCGTCGGCGCCATCTGGCCGCCCGTCATGCCGTAGACCGCGTTGTTGATGAAGATCACCGAGATCGGCACGCCCAGTTGCGCGGCGGCCATCGTCTCGGCCAGCCCGATCGACGCCAGATCGCCATCGCCCTGGTAGGACAGAACGATGGAGTCGGGGTTGGCCATCTTGTGGCCGATCGCCACCGCGGGTGCGCGGCCGTGCGCCGCCTGCGTGTTGCCCGTGTCGAAGTAGTAGTAGGAGAACACCGAGCAGCCGACCGGGCTCACCAGGACCACCCGGTCCTGGATCCCGAACTCCTCGATGACCTCGGCCATGTATTTCTGTACGAGGCCATGGCCGCAACCGGCGCAGTAGTGCGTCGACTGCCCCTTGAGGCCCTCGCCGTGGGAGTGCCGTTCGAACTTCGCGTAGAAGACCGGAGACGTGGACATGGTCGCGTGCCTCCTACCGGGCGCCAAGGGCCATGACGTGTTCGACCACCTCGGCCTGCTGCGGGAGCACGCCGCCCATGCGGCGCACCGAGGTGAGGTGCGGAAGCTGTGTGACACCGGCACGACTGGCGTTGAGCCGCAGTTCGTCGGCCACCTGGCCCGCGCTCGCCTCCACCACGACCAGGTGCTTGGTGTGAGGCAGGATCGGGAGCAGGTGCTGGATGGGGAACGGCCAGATCGTGATCGGACGGAACAGCCCCACCTTCAGGCCCGCCTCCCGCAGCGCCTGGACGGCGCCCTTGGCGGTCCGCGCCGGCGTGTTGCACGCCACGAGCACCACCTCCGCGTCATCGGTGTGGTAGCAGTCGGCTCGCGCCTCGGCCTGCATCGCCTCGTACTTCGAGTTGAGGTGGACGTTGTGGGCCTCGAGATCCAGCTCCAGGAGATCGATCGAGGTGATCAGGTTGCGCCGGTGGTTGAGGTCGCCGTAGACCGCCCAGGCGGGAATGCCCGGCTCCACCAGGTGCCCGGGCAGCACCACCTTGCCCGTCATCTGCCCGAGGTAGCCGTCGGCGAGCACCACCACCGGGTTGCGGTACTTGAAGCTCAGCTCGAAGGCGAGCATCGTGAGGTCGAGCATCTCCTGCGGCGTGCTCGGCACGAGGCTGATCGCGTGGGTGTTGCCATGGCCCAGGCCATGGCACGCCAGCTTGATGTCGGCCTGTTCGGGAGCGATGTTGCCCAGCCCCGGGCCGCCCCGCATGACGTTGATGAACACCGCCGGCAACTCGGCGCCCACCATGTAGGAGACGCCTTCCAGCATCAGCGAGAACCCGGGGCTCGACGTGAAGGTCATCGTCGGCAGCCCGGCGCCGGCCGTGCCGTACATGTGGTTGACCGTGGCCACTTCCGACACGGCCTGGAGGAAGATGCCGCCAAGCTTCGGCTGCAGCTTGGACATCAGCTCGGCGCCCTCCGTGGACGGCGTGATCGGATAGCCGTACACGTGACGGCAACCGGCCAGGATCGCGCCGATGGCCGCCGCATAGTTGCCCTTGATCACCAGGGGCTCGGTGCGCGGCAGCGGCACGAGGCGGGCCGGGATGTCCACCGGCTCCGGGGCGTCGTGCCGGCGCTCGCCGAACAGCCTGGCGGGATCCTGGAGCTCGTACTGCTCCCCGTTCTCCATGGCCCGCAGGCCGTAGGGCTCGGGGCAGGCCTCGATGCACAGACCGCAGCCGTTGCACTTGGCGAGGTCGAGCACCACCGGCACCAGGCCCGTGAGGGGATTGATCTCATCGCTGAACGCGATGCAGCCCTTCACGCACACGCTGACGCAGCGCCCGCAGCCCTTGCAGTACTCGGGCACGAGAACGGGTTTCGGCTTCTCTTTGACCTGAGCCATGCCAGAACGCTCCGAGGAGAACCCCCGGCGAGGCGATCGCCCGCAAGGGCGCGGGTGGCCGAAAGACGAGCCGCCGGGGCTGGCGGGGACGAGCCGGGAGCGCTTTCCGCGCGCCGGCGCCCACGCGCATCTCCTGTCGAGGCAGCAAGGCCCGTTCCAGCAGCGTGCGAGCGCGAATCGTCGATTGGCCGGAGGCATCGCGGTACGCCCCCGGGCCATTTCGGCGGGGTTCCGGCGCAACCGCCGGAGCCTCGGCAGCCGGTCACGCCTGCCTCCGGGCCGACGGCGGCAGGTGCGACCGTGGCGCGCGCGTCAGCGGTGGGGCGGAAGGGCCGCGATCCCGGGACGCGGGGCGACCGAGTCTCGCACCCTCGCGCCGGAGCGCACCCGGGTCACAGACCCTGGCGGCTCCAGTCGATCTGCGAGCCCCAGACGCTGTGGGGAATCATGAAGACGGCCAGCGTCGCGACGGCGGCAAAGACGATGGCCCCGCGCGCCTGGCGGCCGCCACGCATCGCGACGGCCGCCACGAGCCAGGCCAGCCCGGCCAGCAACGTCTTGTTGTCGGTCAGATCCCAGCCGTAGGGCACGCCGGCCCACCACTGCCCGAACGCCTGCTTCTGCACGGCCGGGCCGAAGACGAAGCCGCCGACCAGCAGCAGGGCGATCGCCGCCCACGCCCACCGGCGCGCGTCGAGGCCCGCGATCGCCGCCAGCCCGGCTCGCGACGACAGCAGCATCGACAGGAACATGGCCAGCACGTGCGGCGTGAGGATCCACGGCGACACGTCGCCCTTGAACCGCGTCACGGCCGCACGCTGGGGAAACGCCACCTGCTGGTCGTCGCGAATCAGCCGGAGCTCGTACTCCAGCTTGCCGGCAGGCGGTTGATTGGGCAACGCGGCTTCCAGCACGTCGCCGGTGCGCGCCATCGGCAGCACCTGCCACGGCTCGTGCGTCGGGTAGCGCCGCCACACGAGGTCGCCCCTGACCCCGGCGTCGGGAATCGTCACCCGCACGGGCTGATCCGTGGGGCCGCCGTGCGACCGTTCCAGCCGCACGGGATACGCGTGCCCACCGATCTCGATCTGACCGCGGATGGGATACGTGGGGCCGCTCGTGCGCTGCCACCACGCCGAGACGAGCGTGATGAGGATGGCGAGGAACCACAGGACCGGAGGACGCCGCATAGGCCGACCAGTGTAACGTAAGGGGGACGAACCGATCTGCGCGCGCCATGCGGGCTCACGCCATCGACACCCGAGGCAGGCGGACGCGCCGGCGGGTTTACAATTACCCCTTTCGACATGGCCATCGACCTCCGCAGCGACACCGTCACGCTTCCCACCCAGGCCATGCGCGACGCCATGGCGGCCGCCGAACTCGGCGACGATGTGTTCGGAGAGGATCCGACGATCGCGAGGCTGGAGGCGCGCGTCGCCGAGATGGCGGACAAGGACGCCGCCGTCTTCCTCGCCAGCGGGACGATGGGCAACCTGGCGTCGCTGCTCGCGCACGCCGAGCGTGGTCGCGCGGCGATCGTCGGCGACGAATCACACGTGCTGCACTACGAAGCCGGCGGCGCCTCGGCGCTCGGCGGCATCGTCTTCCACAGCGTGCCGACGAGGCCCGACGGCACCCTGCCGCTGGCGCACATCGAGGGCGCCATCCGCACCTCGGCCGACATCCACGCGGCGCCAACCGGCGTCATCTGCCTGGAGAACACCCACAACCGGTGCGGCGGCGTGGTGATCACGCCCGAATACGTCGCCAGCGTCGCCGAGGTGGCCGCGCGCGCGGGCCTGCCCATCCACCTCGATGGCGCCAGGCTGTGGAACGCGGCCGTGGCGGGCGGCCTGCCCATCACCGAGTGGACGCGGCACGTCACCACGGTGAACCTCTGCCTGTCGAAAGGCCTCGCGGCCCCGGTCGGATCGGTGGTCGCCGGTCCGCCGCGGGTGATCGCGCGCGTGCGGCGCATGCGGAAGATGCTGGGTGGCGGGATGCGCCAGGTGGGGGTGCTCGGCGCGGCGGGCCTGGTCGCACTCGATCAGATGATCGATCGCCTCAGCGAGGACCACGAGCACGCGCGGCGGCTGGCCGTCGGACTGGCGCGGCTGGCCGGCCTGGTGGTCGACCTCCACCACGTGCAGACCAACATCGTGATCTTCGGCGTCGACCTCGCGATCGATCCGATGCACTTCGTCGCCGCGATGAAGGAGGAGGGCGTGCTCATCCTCCACATGGGAGCGGGCCGACTGCGTGCGGTCACCCATCACGGCATCACGGCCGGGGATTGCGACGCGGTGGTGAGCGCGGCCGCACGAGTCCTGAACCGGGTGGGGGCCACCCCGATGGCACGCGCGCGATCGATCGTCGACGCGCTCGAGGGCCGGCGCTGATTCGCCCGCCAGCCGGAACCGGCGGCGCACCGCCGCCGCCACGCCTCGCCACGGGGATGGGCCGGCTCGTTCTCTCGCTGCTGCTGTGCCTGATGCCGGCCGCCACCGGCTTCGCGCAGTCGGCGGCGCCGCCCGTGGTGCGCCTGCGGGGACCGCTCGTGCAGGGCGGCCTGATCGTTGGCAGGACTCATCCCGGCGCGGCCGTGGAAGTCGACGGCCGCACGCTGCGCGTGGGCGAGGACGGCACGTTCGTCTTCGGCATCGGGCGCGACGCCGCGCCGCGCGCGCGCCTGCGCATCACGCTCGCCGACGGCCGCGTGCGGACCCGCGTCCTCGAGATCCGCCGCCGCAGGTTCCGCCGCCAGCGCATCGACAACCTGCCGCCCGCCATGGTGACGCCGCCCGAGGAACTGGCGCCGCGGATCCTCGCCGAACAGACCCGGCTCGCCGCGCTGTGGGGCGTCGACACGCCTGAGCCGCTGTTTGCCACGGGGTTCGCCTGGCCCCTGCGCGGGATCATCACCGGCGTCTACGGCAGCCAGCGCATCCTCAACGGCCAGCCGCGCCAGCCGCACTGGGGCCTGGACATCGCCGCGCCCGAAGGCACGCCCGTGCGCGCGCCAGCCGACGGGGTGGTGCTGCTGGCCGAATCAGGCTTCTACTACACGGGCGGCACCATCCTGCTCGATCACGGCTTCGGCCTCGTCTCCGGGTTCCTGCACCTGAGCGCCCTCGACGTCTCCGAAGGCCAGCACGTGAAGAGGGGCGAGCCCATCGGCAAGGTGGGATCCACCGGGCGCGCGACGGGCCCGCACCTCGACTGGCGCGTCCGCTGGCTCGACGTGTTCGTGGACCCCCAATTGCTGCTCCCGCGGCCGTAACCCCGGCGCGCCAGCGCTCACAGCAGCGCCTTCCCTTCCTGGCGCAGCCATCGCCGCGCGTCGAGGTGCCACGGGCAGGCACGCGCCACATGCCGCCAGAACCGGCGCGAGTGGTTCGCCTCGCGCAGGTGCATCAACTCGTGCAGCAGCACGTAGTCGCACACCTCGGGGGGCATCTGCACCAGCCGCCAGTTCAGGCTGATCGATCCGCCGGGCGCACACGACCCCCAGCGCCCCCGCTGGTTGCGGATGGTGACGCGCGTGACCGTGAGGCCGTGCCGGGCAGCGAGCGCGTGCAGGCGCGGCGGCAGATCGCGGCGAGCGAGGGCGCGCAGCATCGCCGACACCACAGGCCGAAGATCGGCGGCCGGCGCCACCACGCACGCCAGCGTGTCCCCCAGCCCGACGCGGACCATGTCCGGGCGTGCCAGCCCGGTCGTCACCGGAGTCGGCACGCCGCGCAGCCACACGAGATCGCCGGCCACGAGCGCGCGCGTCGAGGCCGGCGCCATCCGGCGCAGCCTCGCGAGTTGGTCGTCGATCCAGGCACGGTGTTCGTGGACGAACCCGTGGGCCTCGGCCGCGGTGCCGCGGCGCGGGATCGTCACGCGGATGGTGCCGTCTGGACCGACGCGGATGATGTAGCGGCGCGCGCGGGGATTGTGAACCAGGCGGAGAACCGGCGCGGGGCCGGGCGGATCG
The DNA here is from genome assembly GCA_039812685.1 of Vicinamibacteraceae bacterium. Classification (GTDB taxonomy): domain Bacteria; phylum Acidobacteriota; class Vicinamibacteria; order Vicinamibacterales; family JAFNAJ01; genus JBDIBB01. Next base: position 36,699 of record JBDIBB010000003.1, on the reverse strand, counting down.
GGCGTGACGAAGCCGCCCGAGGATGACGGACCCGCGGCGGATCGGAGCGGCTCATCCGCCGGCCCGTCAGGCGGCGCCGCGCCGACAGGCCCGCCAAACGGCAGCGCCATCTGGCGATCGTCGCGATCGAGACGGTTGCGGAGCATGCGCGAAGGACGCCGGTGGAAGGCCGATTGTCGCCAGCCGGCGCGGGCACCCGCCCGTGTTCACTGTCGCTTGCCGGAGACCGCGCCGAGCGGCAGCGCCAGCTCGTGCGACGCACCGGACTCGAGCGTCAGCACGCCACGCAGCACGGCGGGAACCGTGGTGAGCGCATCCGACTTCTCGAGCCGCAGGCGCAGCCCGCCGTCGGTGGGTTCGGGGTGCTGCGGCGCCGGTTCGTCGATCACGCCGCCGTCGATCGGGAAGAAGACGCCCCCGGCCTCGCGCCTGCCGGTGGAGACCGTCAGCAGCCACGCGTCGCCGGCCTCTTCGACCTGCACGCGCCACGCCGCGGGTGCCGGCCGCGGAACGCGCGCGCGCCAGTCGTCGATCATCGTCTTCCACGCGGGCACCGCGGCGGCCGCGTCGCCCGCGAGCGGAAACGAGATGGCGAGGCGGCCCTTGCCCGCCACGCAGATGTCCCTGCAGACCATCCACGCCAGGGTCGCCCCCAGCGTGCCGTCGGCCGTCCGGGCGTCGGCGCGAATCGGGAAGGGCAGCACCACGTCTCCGAAGTATCCGTAGTTGACGAGGGGGCCGGACGGGATCCGCGTGGGAGCCGGCCACTCGAGATCGCCTGGCGTGAGCCCCGCGCCGGGCTGCCAGAACGCGGCGGGCGGACCGCCGGAGTCGCCCGGGTTCACCCAGTAGATGTGCCAGCCCGGGTCGAGGATGAACCGCAGACCGAGCCAGGTGTCGCCGCCGGCACGCAACGCCGGCTGGCTGGCGACGAGTTCGACGGTGACGTGCGGCGCCGACATCTTTCGCGGCGCCTGCGCCGATGACGTCGCGGGCCAGGCCACCGCCAGGGCCAGGATCGCGATCGAGGAGATGCGCATGGGACGGCTTCTGATTATACGGGACGAGGCAACGCCGCCGGACCCCGCCGTCTCCCCTGCCGGGATCCTCCAACATGGACGAGTTGGCCACGGGGAGAATGAACGATAATGGCCCGCGCTGAGCATGGGCGACCTCTCCACGTTCCCGGGCCTCCAGACACCGGTCTCCCGTCACAGCGGAACCTCGGTACCGCGCGTGGACGCCGTGGAGAAGGTGCGCGGCGAAACGCGCTATCTGCTCGACCGGCTGCCCGAAGGCGTGTGGTACGGCGGCGCCGTCCGCTCGCCGGCGACCCATGGCCGGCTGCGCGCCCTGCGCTTCGACCCCTCGTTCGACTTCACGCGCCTTGCCGTCGTCCTGCCGGCCGACGTCCCCGGCGTGAACGCGATCAGGATGGCCGCAGACGACATGCCGTGCCTGGCGTGCGACGAGGTCCAGTACCGCGGCGAGCCGCTCGCCCTGATCGCCGCGCCCGATCGGGCGACGCTGGCGGCGGCGCTCGCGGCGGTGCGCCCCGAGATCGATCCGCTGCCGTCACTCGTCGGCATCGACGCGGTCGCCGCGCTCGCGCGCGGGAACCCGTCGGCGCTGCACGATCTCCATCAGCTCGACATCACGCGCGGGGATGTCGCGGCGGCCCTGGCCTCGGCCGACGTGATCGTGGAGGGCGAGTACGTCACCCCGCCGCAGGAGCACGTCTACCTCGAGATGCAGGGCGTGGTGGCGGCGCCGCTCGCCGGCGGCGGCGTGCGCATCAGCGGGTCGCTGCAATGTCCTTACTACATCCGGCCGGCCGTGGCGGCGGTGCTCGGCGTCCCGCCGGAGGCCGTCATCGTCGAGCAGTGGCCGACGGGTGGCGCCTTCGGCGGCAAGGAGGACTACCCGAGTGTGATCGCGGCCCACGCCGCGCTGCTCGCGCGCGCATGCAGGCGGCCGGTCGTGGTGACCCACGACCGGCAGCAGGACATCGAGGTCACCACCAAGCGCCATGCCTCGGTCACGCGGCTGCGGACGGGCGTGCGGCGCGACGGCACCTTCGTCGCGCTCGACGCCGAGTTCGTCATCGACGGCGGCGCCTACGTCACGCTCTCGCCGGTGGTGCTCTCGCGCGGCGCCATCCACCTGTCGGGCCCCTACGCCTGGCCCAGTGTCTGGATCCGGGCGCGCGCGGTGCGCACCAACGAGCCGCCGGCCGGCGCGTTTCGCGGCTTCGGCGCGCCACAGGCCCTGTTTGCCATCGAGGCGCACGTCGACGAGGTGGCCGCCCGGCTCGGTCTCGATCCGCTCGAGGTGCGGCGCCGCAACCTGCTCACGATGGGCGCCACCACCTCCACCAGCCAGATCCTGCGCGAGAGCGTCGGCATCGAGCCCTGCCTGGCGTCGGTGCTGCGTGACAGCAGCTACGCCGCGCGCCGCGAGGCGTGCGCCCGCCAGGCCGCCGGTGGCGGCGACACCGCGCGCGGCGTCGGCCTCGCCCTGTTCTGGCACGGCGGCGGCTTCACCGGGGCCGGGGAACGCAAGATGGAGCCGCGGGCCGCCATCGAACTCCAGCCCGACGGCACACTCGACATCCGTGCCGCGAACACCGAGTTCGGCCAGGGCACGCTCACCTCGATCGCGCAGATCGCAGCCGATGCCTGCGGCCTCGGCATGGATCTCGTGCGCTACCCGCTTCCCGATACCTCGCTCGTGCCCGACTCGGGGCCCACCGTCGCCTCACGTACGACGATGATCGTGGGCCGCCTGGTGGAGCTGTGCGCCCGCGAACTGGTCGGTGAGGTCGGACGACGGATCGGCGCGACACCGGCTGAGGCGGGAACCTTCATCCGGCCCGACGGCGCGCGGCTCGACTGGCACGCGGCGGCACGCGCGGCGTGCGACGGGTCGACGCTGCGCGTCGAACGCCGGTACGAGCACCCCACGCACCTTGCCTGGGACGAGGAGACCTACCGCGGCGATGCCTACGCCGCCTACTCCTGGGGTGCGGTGGTGGCCGAGGTCACCGTCGACCGCGCCACGCTCGAGGTGCGGTGCGACGAGGCGTGGAGCACGCTCGACATCGGCACCGTGATCAACCCCCGCGAGGCGCGCGGCCAGGTGGAGGGCGGCATGGTGCAGGCGCTCGGATACGCCCTGCTCGAGCGCGTGACCTACACTCCGGACGGCCGCCCGCTGGAGAACCGCCTGCAGACCTACGTCATCCCGACCAGCGCCGACGTGCCGGCACTCCACGTGAGCTTCGTCGAGGTGCCCTACAGCAACGGACCGTTCGGCGCCAAGGGCCTCGGCGAGTTGCCGATGAACGGTCTGGCGCCGGCGCTGCGCAACGCCGTCCGGCATGCCCTGGGCGCGGCGCCCGCCCGGCTGCCCATGACGCCAGATGCGGTGCTGGCCGCCCTGACGGCCACGGCCACCGCCATCCGATGAGCCTGAGGACCGCAACGATGGAGGGCGGGGCGATCACGCGGCAGTGGACGATCAACGGAACGCCGCGCCGTGTCACGTTCGAGCCCGCGGCCCGACTGCTCGACGTCGTCCGCGACGTGCTGGGCCTCACCGGGACGAAGGAAGGCTGCGGCGAGGGCGAGTGCGGCGCCTGCAGCGTGGTCGTCAACGGCGTCTTGAAGCTGTCGTGCCTGCAACTGGCCGCGGCCGTGCCCGACGATGCGCTCCTGGTCACGGTGGAAGGCGTGGGCGCCACGCCGATCGGGAGACAACTGCAGCGGGCGATGGTCGAGCGCGGTGGCGTGCAATGCGGCTTCTGCACGCCGGGCTTCGTGGTGGCGGCCTGGTGGTACGTGGAGAGCCGGCCGCCGGTCAGCGCGCGCGAGGCGCTCGCCGGCAACCTGTGCCGCTGCACCGGCTACCAGGGCCTGGTCGCGGCGGTCACGCAGGTGGCCGAAGAGGTGGCCGCCAGCGACGGAGAGCGCTCGTGATCGTCCACACCCCGGCGACGCTGCGCGAAGCGCTCGAGGCGAAGGCGATCCGCCCCGCCGCGCAACCGCTGCTGGGCGGCACCGACCTGCTGGCGCAATGGCAGGCCGGCGCGGCGCGGCCCGTCGAGGTCATCGCCCTCGACCAGATCGAGGAGCTGAAGACGATCCTCGAGGCGGAGGATGGCGTGCGCATCGGTGCCGGCGCAACACACCAGGCGCTCGCCCGCCATCCGTCGTTGCGGCGGCGGCTGCCCGCGCTGGCCGAGGCCGCGGGCACGGTGGGCGCTCCGGCCATCCGCAACATGGGCACGATTGCCGGCAACCTCGCCAACGCCAGCCCGGCCGCCGACCTGCCACCGGCCCTGCTGGCCTACGACGCGGAGATCGAACTGGCCTCGGCGCACACCACCCGGCGCGTCGGCCTCGAGCGATTCTTCACGGCCTACCGCCGCGTCGATTGCGCGGCCGACGAGCTGATTGTGGCGGTGATCGTGCGGTGGCCGGCCGCCGGCACGCACTCGGCCTACCACAAGGTGGGCACGCGGGCCGCGCAGTCGATCGCACGCGTGGGCGTCGCCGGCAGCCTGGCCGTGGAAGGCGACTGCGTGTCGCACATCAGGCTCGCCGCCGCCTCGGTCGCCGCCGTTCCGCTGCGCCTGCGCGCCGCCGAACAGCACCTGTTGGGCCGATCGCTGACGGCCTCGGCCATCGCGGGCGCCGCCGCGGTGGCGGCAACCGAAATCACGCCGATCGACGACGTGCGATCGACGGCCGCCTATCGCCGCTTCGCGGTGGAACAGCTGGTGCGGCGTTTCCTGACGCGCGCCGCCCCGGTGTGATCGCCGGCGACGCGCCACCCGCCCCTACTTCGCCGCCGCCTCCACGAGCCGCCGCAGCGGTTCGATCACGTTGAACTCCACCTCCACTCGTGGCGCGGCTGCCTGCTCGAGGCGCTCGAGCGCGGCGTCGCGCCAGGCGGTGGCGCCAGCGCCGCGGCCGAGCCTCGACAGCGCATCGAGGCCGATGTCGCCCAGCGCACCGAGATCGGCCGAGAGCCCGCGCGCCTCGAACAGGAGCGGCCGCGTGTCGGCCAGCCGGTCCAGCGCACGCGCGGCGTCGCGCCAGGCGTCGAAGGTGCGCCGCAGCGCGTCGCGATCGCGATCGAAGGCGGGTGCGTCGGCCAGCAGCCGCTCCACGCGCGCCGCAAGCGCACGTGCGCCCGCGGGATCGGCGATCGCGGCGTCGACCAGTCTCGTCAGCGGCGTCATCTGCGTGGGTCGCCGTCCGTATGCACGGTTGAACTCCTGGCCCCGCCGGTAGCCCCGCACCGGCCCCACCACCGACAGCAGGGTTTCGAGCGCCGCGGTGTCGCGGCCACCCACGATGGCGCGCGCCATGCGGGCCACGTGCGCCTCGTGACTCAGGCCGAGATCCTCGAGCTGCACGCTGACGACCTCGAGGCGCCGGAACATGTCGCCGACGTCGCGCACCTCGCGCGGAGACCACAGCCGCTCGGCGATGGCCGCCGTACGGGGCCACACGCGCGAATCGATCGTGTACGGATCGACGAACTCGGCCCACATCGTCGCCTCGCCGCCGAGCACGCGGGCCGCCTCGACCTCGTCGAGCCCGTGATCGGGCGGCAGCGGATCCACCAGGTAGTGCTGTGCCGTCGGCTGCTGGAGGTCGATGTACCAGCCGTTGGAGAGAATGCCGCTGTAGCCCTGGCGTGCCGCCTCGAACAGCGACTTCTGCCCGCGCCACGAGTGGATGACGATGTCCTTCGGCAGGTCGGGGTGCAGCACCTCGTCCCAGCCCACCATCTTCTTGCCGTGCTTCTGCAGGATCTTCTGCACGCGCTGGTTGAAATGGGCCTGCAGCGCGTGCGGGTCGGCCAGTCCGCGCTGCTTCATGAAGGCGGCGATCGCCGGGTTGGCCAGCCACTGCTTGCCGTTGTTCTCGTCGCCCCCGATGTGCAGGTACGCGTCGGGGAACAGCGCCGCCATCTCGCCCAGGAACCGGTCGAGGAAGGGATAGAGCGCCTCACGGGCGGGGTCCAGCGCCGGGTCGAAGATGCCCCAGCCGCGCTCGATCGCGTACGGTCCCGGCGCGCTCCCGAGCTCGGGGTACCCGACGAGCCAGGCGGTCACGTGACCCGGCATGTCGAACTCGGGCACCACGCGGACACCGCGGTCGGCCGCGTAGGCGACGATCTCCCGCGCCTGGGCCTGCGTGAAGTAGAAGCCGTCGCTGCCCTGCTGGTGCAGCTTCGGGTAACGGGTCGACTCGATGCGGAAGCCCTGATCCTCGCTCAGGTGCAGGTGCAGCACGTTGAGCTTGACGGCCGCCATGGCGTCGAGCTGCCGCTTCACCACCTCGATCGGCATCCAGTGGCGCGCCACGTCGAGCATGAGGCCGCGCCAGGGGAACCGCGGCCGGTCGTCGATGCGCACGGCGTCGAGCCCCCATGCGCCGCCGGGCCCGTCGAGCCACTGCAGCAGCGTCTCGAGGCCCCGAAGCGCGCCGGCGACGAGCGGAGCCGTCAGCCGTGCCTGCCGCGGTCCGACCACCAGCGTGTACGACTCGTCGTCACCGAGTGCCGGCACGGCGCCACCGGTGCCCGCCACCTCGACGACCATCGTCGCGGCCTCGGCGTCGCTGACCGGCGCGCGCGCGGCGAACTCGAGGCCGGTACGCCGCTCGAGCCGGCGGAGGGTCCGATCCACGGCATCACGCAGGCGGCGATCGCCAGCCGCGGCGCCGGTGAGCGCCACCGTCGACTCGCGGGCAATCGCCAGGCGTCCTTCGGCCGGGACCAGCGAGGCGGGTGCGGGCATCAGCGCGTGGGCTCGCGCGCTGGCGCCCGGAGACTGGGCCGAGGCCGGCAGCGCGGCGCCGGCGAGGCAAATCACGACCAGGAGCATGGACAGGGTGCGCATGGCGGCAGCCATTCTGACCGAAACGCGCAGCGGCGGGTAGGGACCCGGCGCCCTACGGCCTGCGGTTCACCGGCCAGTGGCACCACCGGCACCACTCGTCCTTCGCGGTGATGGGATGCGAGCAGGCAGGGCACTGCCCGGCAGACGCCGCCGCCGTCGTCGCCGTCGCCTTCGTCTTCGCCTCACGCGGCTTGCGCGGCTCGCCCGGGCGCGGACGGCGCACGGCCGGCTCGCGGGCCTCGTGCCCCGGTCGTGGGGGCGGCGCGGGAGTGGGCGGCCGCAGCATCGCCGGGATCTTCATGAAGCAATGCGGGCAGTACAGGGGCCCCGCATCGAAGCCGCGGTGACAGTGCGGGCAGGTGGTGGTGGTCACCATGCTCGGCACAGCCTATCAGAGGCGGGCCCGGGCGCCGCGCCAGACGTGCGCCGTCGCGACCCGGGCGACACCGCGCCGCTCCGGCCGGAACAGGCCGCGCACGGGTGTAGGATGCCATCGCACACGCGCGCCAGGTATCCACCCATGAACCTCGTCACCCCGCCGTCGAACGGCCCCGTCGCCACCGTTGAGACGATTCGTCAGCATTTCCCCGCGCTCGCCCGCCGTCATCGGGGCCACGCCGTCGCCTACTTCGACGGCCCGGGCGGGACGCAGGTCCCGCGGGCGGTGGCCGACGCGATGAGCGACTACCTCCTGCACCACAACGCGAACACGCACTGGGCCTACCCCTCGTCGGTGGAAACCGACGCGGCCATCCAGCGATCGCGCGAGGCCCTGGCCGACTTCCTCAACGCGACGCCGCAGGAGGTGGTGTTCGGACAGAACATGACGTCGCTGACGCTGCACGTGGGGCGGGCGCTGGCGCGCGGCTGGAGCGCGGGCGACGAGGTGATCGTCACCGAACTCGATCACCACGCGAACGCCGACACGTGGCGCGCCCTCGGCCGCGAGCACGGCATTCGCACCCGCACGGTGCCGATGGAGCCCGCCAGCGGCGAGCTGCGCTGGGACGCGCTGGAGGCGGCCTTCACCCGGCGGACGCGGCTGCTGGCGATCGGCGCCGCCTCCAACGCCCTGGGCACCATCACCGACGTCGCCGCCGCGACGAGGCTGGCGCACGACGCGGGCGCCCTGTGCTTCGTGGACGCGGTGCACTTCGCGGCCCACGCGCTGGTGGACGTGCAGGCGATCGGCTGCGACTTCCTCGTGTGCTCACCCTACAAGTTCTACGGGCCGCACCTCGGCGTGCTCTACGGACGCCGCGACCTCCTGGAGCGGCTCGACGCGCCGAAGCTGGAGCCGGCGCCCGATCACGCACCCGACCGCCTCGAGACCGGCACCCTGAGTCACGAAGCCATCGCCGGCGCCGGGGCGGCCGTGGACTGGCTGGCGTCGCTGGCCTCGGGTGCGGCTTCGCGGCGCGAAGCCCTGGCGGCCACCTTCGGGGTGCTGCACGAGCGTGGTCTGGCGCAGGTGACGAGACTGTGGGAGGTCCTGCGGGGCGTACCCGGCCTCACCCTCTACGGCCCGCCGCCGGCACGCCCGCGCACCTCGACGCTGTCCTTCGCGATGGGTGCGCACCGGTCGGAACAGGTGGCGCGGCACTGCGCCGGGCGGGGCCTCTTCGTGTCGCACGGCGATTTCTACGCGCAGACCGTCGTTCGCCGCCTCGGCCACGAGGACGATGGCCTGGTCCGGCTCGGGTGCGCGGCCTACACCACCGGTGACGAGGTGGAACGCGTGCTGGCGGCCGTGTCCGAACTCGCCGGGTGAAGCCGGTGCGGGCACCAGCGGGCCCGCTCGCACGCCCGCGCGCGGCGTCCGGCTGTTTGACGTCCAACCTTGATTGACAACACAACCGGCGCGACGTAGCTTCGCGGCCGTAAGCCAGCCCAGCCGTGGCCATGTCGCGCTTGCGATGGCTGCCAGGCTGACCGAGGTCGGGTCAGAGCCGTCGTCACTCCCGAGCCTGTCACGCGGGGAGGCGAGGGAACCGTGGGCGCGCCTCGTGCGCCTGCCGGCCGGAGGTCGGCGTCACTCGTGCCGGGTGCCGCCGGGCGGTGCAGCTCCCAGGGGAGGGGATCATGCGATACGTCAGGTACCTGCTCATGCTGGCGCTGCTCGCGCCGGCAGCCAACGCCGCCGCGCAGTCGACGACAGCCACCATCAGCGGGACGGTCAAGGACGCCCAGGCCGGGGTGCTGCCCGGCGTCGGCGTCACGGTGCGCAACGTGGACACCGGCCTCTCGCGCACCATCGTCACCGACGCCAGCGGCGTGTTCCGCTTCGCGGCGCTGCCCGTCGGGCGTTACGAACTCGAGGCCGAACTCGCCGGCTTCAGCAAGTACGTGCGCAGCGGCCTCACGCTGTCGCTGAACCAGGAGGCGGTCATCGACATCGCCCTCGGCCTGGCGAGCCTCGCCGAGACCGTGCAGGTGACCGCCGAGTCGCCCATCCTGAACACGACCAACGCCGAGGTGGGCGTGCGGTTCGACAACACCAAGGTGGCCGAACTGCCCGTGGCCAACACGCGCGACATCTTCAGCCTGGCACTGCAGGCCGCCGGCGTGAGCCAGGTGAACTCCGGCCAGTCGAGCTTCGCCAGCGGCACCAACTTCTCGGTGAACGGGATGCGCACCCGGTCGAACAACTTCATGATCGACGGCCAGGACAGCAACGACCCGAGCGTCACCGGGCGCCAGCAGCCGATGAACAACACCGACCTCATCCAGGAGGTGCGGCTCATCACGAACCAGTTCGCCGCGGAGTTCGGGCGCGCGGCCGGGTCGGTGATGAGCGTGGTGACCAAGAGCGGCACCAACGACTTCCGTGGCAGCGCCTTCTTCTTCCGGAACGAGGACGCGCTGAACGCCCGGACGAACCTCGACAAGGCGGCGGGCCGCACCAAGGCGCCCTACCTCGAGGAGAACCAGTACGGCGGGACGCTGGGCGGGCCCATCGTCCGGCAGCGTACCTTCTTCTTCGGGTCCTACCAGCGGTGGACGCAGAACCAGCTCGGCGCGGGCACCACGCTCAACGGCGCGCCGACCGACGCCGGCCGCCAGGTGCTGCAGAGCGCCGTCGGCCACCTGCCGCAGATCAAGGCGCTGCTGAAGTTCCTGCCGGCGGCGCAGACGCCGCTGGGCCGCAGCGTGCCGTTCACCTACGACGGCGTCGCCTACAGCGTGCCGATCGGCTCGCTGACCGGGTCGTCGAAGATCGAGTTCAAGAACTACCAGACCTCGGGCCGCGTGGATCACCAGCTGCTGGGCGACGGCCGCCACATCCTGAGCGCGCGGTATCTCTACAACAACAGCCGCAACACCGGCTCGGGGCAGGTGACGCCCCCGGGGGTGACCACCGTCAGCCCGTCGAAGTCGCACTCCTTCGCCACGTGGTGGACCGGCATCCTCGGCAACAACCTCGTGAACGAGTTCCGCGTCGGCTATTCGTACCTCGACACGGAGACGACGGCTGCCGACGTGTCGGCACAGGAGATTCCGTCGGTCGAGATCAACGAGCTCGGCCTGCTCGGGTTCAACGCCGCGGCCACGCGCACGGCCATCGGCCTGGCGCTCAACCTGCCGCAGTGGCGCAAGAACGGCCTGCTGCAGATCCAGAACAACCTGTCGTGGACGGCCGGCAGCCACTCGACGAAGTTCGGGGTCGACTGGCGTTCGAGCGACATCGACAGCTTCTTCAACCCGACGCTGCGCGGCCGGCTGCAGTACACGACGCTGCAGCGCTACGTGGACGACATCGCGAACGTGGCGCAGATCAACAAGCCGCTGCCCGGCGGATCCGAGGTGGTCAACTACAAGTGGGCCGACGTCTACTTCTTCGCGCAGGACGAGTGGCGCGTGACGCCCGGCTTCACGCTGAGCTACGGCATCCGCTACGAGCTGCCCGGCAACTTCACCGACTCGCTGGTGAAGCTCAACGACAAGATCGTCGCGACGGCAGGCGGGAACGAAGCCTACCGGCTGACCCCGGTGCCGCCGCGCGACACCAACAACTGGCAGCCGCGCGTGGGCTTCAACTGGAACCCGAAGACCGACGGCAGCGGCGTGCTCGGCATGCTCACGGGCGGCGACAAGATGGTGGTGCGCGGCGGCTACGCGCTGACGCACGACTACGCCTTCCTGAACATCGCCCTGAACATCGCGAGCGCGTTCCCGCAGGTGGCCGTCCTCGAGGTGCCGACCGTGCAGACGGCGCCAGGCGGGCCGGGCCGTCCCAACGCGTTCACCTCGCTCAACTCGCTGACGCTCACGGGCAACCCGAACCTGATCACGCGCACGGTGGTGGCCGACGACTTCCGCTCGCCCGAGGCGCATCAGGTGAGCCTCGAGATCCAGCGCGCGCTGGCCGGCAACATGGCGCTGCGCGTCGGCTACGTCGGCACGCTCGGCCGCGGCCTGTTCCAGACGCTCGACGGCAACCCGCGGCAGCCGTTCTCGGCCACCCGCGTCGACCCGAACCGCGGCGTCATCCGCCTGCGCGCCAACGCCGCCGAGAGCTGGTACCACTCGCTGCAGACCAGCCTCGAGCGGCGCTTCAGCAACGGCTTCAGCACGGGCATCCATTACACCTGGAGCAAGTACCTCGACACGGCGTCCGAGATCTTCAACGTGTCGAGCGGCGAGGTGGCCGTCGCGCAGGATTCCTTCAACATCGCGAGCGACAAGGGCCTGTCTTCCTTCGATCGCCCGCACCGCTTCACCGGCAACGTGGTGTGGGAGCTGCCGTTCTTCCGCGACCAGGCCGGCCTTGCCGGCAAGATCCTGGGCGGCTGGCAGCTCAGCTCGAACTTCACGCTGCAGAGCGGCTCGCCGTTCTCGGTCTACAACGGCGCCGATCCCACCGGCGCGCTCTCGGGCATCGACGGCCTGGTCGGCAACGCCATCCGGCCGAACATCAACACGACCGAGAACCTGTCGAAGATGACCATCCCCGAGATCATCGCGGCGGGCGGCACCAGCCTGTTCAAGCCGCTCTGCGGGTTCGCGAGCGCCACCTGCCCGGGCGAACGGGTGGGCAACGTGGGCCGCAACACGCTGCGCGCCGACGGCTACGGCAACATCGACCTCGGGTTCATCAAGAACACCCGATTCGGGCGGCAGAACTTCCAGATCCGGCTCGAGGCGTTCAACCTGACGAACACCCGGAACTTCGGCGTGCCCGACAGCCGCATCAACTCGGCCAACTTCCTCAACCAGTGGGGCACTGACGGCGGCGGCCGCAAGATCTGGGCGGCGGTGCGCTACACCTTCTGACGGCCGGAGCCTGAGGCCCCTTGGCCCCAGGCTCGACAGCCGGATCGGGACGCGAACGGGCCGGGGGTGCTGCTCCCGGCCCGTTCGCGTCTCCGGCCCGCCGCCCGCGTCTCGCCGGCCGTGTTACCCTCGCGATCGCCATGACCGCCCCGCGCCGCTCGCGCATCGTCACCGTGGGCCTCACGCAGATGGCCTGCGGCGAAGACCCGAAGAAGAACCGCGCCCGGCAGGCCGCCCTCCTCGAGCGCGCCGCGAAGAAGGGCGCGCAGATCGTCTGCACGCAGGAGCTCTTCGCGTCGCAGTATTTCTGCCAGGCGGAGGATCACCGGTTCTTCGCGCTCGCCGAGCCGATCCCCGGCCCCTCGACCGACGCGTTCGCCAGGCTCGCGCGCCGCCACGGCATCGTCGTCATCGCGTCGCTGTTCGAGCGGCGCGCCGCCGGCCTCTACCACAACACCGCCGCCGTGATCGACGCCGACGGCAGCCTGCTCGGCGTCTATCGCAAGATGCACATCCCCGACGACCCGCTGTTCTACGAGAAGTTCTACTTCACGCCCGGCGACACCGGCTTCTGCGCCTGGAAGACGCGTCACGCCACCGTCGGCGTGCTCGTCTGCTGGGACCAGTGGTTTCCCGAGGCGGCGCGCCTGACGGCCCTGGCCGGCGCCGAGATCCTCTTCTATCCGACGGCGATCGCCTGGCACCCGGGTGAGAAGGCCGAGTTCGGCCGGGCCCAGCACGAGTCGTGGGAACTCGTCCAGCGCAGCCACGCCGTCGCCAACGGCTGCTACGTGTGCGCGGCCAATCGCGTGGGCCACGAATACCTGCGCGGGGCCGATGGCCGCCCGGTCTCCGAGGACGGCCTCGAGTTCTGGGGCCAGTCGTTCGTGGCCGCGCCCGACGGCCAGGTCGTCCAGCGCGCGCCCGTCGACGCCGAACACGTGCTGGTGGCGCCGTGCGACCTCGCGCGCGTGGAGACGAGCCGCACGCACTGGCCGTTTCTGCGCGATCGACGCATCGACGCCTACGGCGATCTCACGCGCCGCTTCCTGGACAGCTGAGCCCGCGCCGTGTCGCGCCGGCGGCCAGCGGCCGGCCGCCAATCCGCAACGACCCGGCCGGAACCGCCCTCAACCGATCGCCATGTCCTTCCGCGTCCTCACCGATACGCCTGCCGCGCTCGGCTACAGCTTCCCGCCCGAATGGGCGCCGCACCGGGGCACCTGGCTCTCGTGGCCGCGCCCTGAAGGCATCTCCTTTCCCGATCGGTACCACCTGCTGGCGCCGGCCCTCTCGCGCATCATCGGCGAGATCGCGCAACGCGAGGAGGTGCACGTCAACGTGCCCAACGGCAACTACGCGCGCATCGTGGGCGAGACCCTCGCCGCTCACGGCGTCGGCTCGCGCCGCGTCCACTGCCACCACATCCCCACCAACGAGCCGTGGTGCCGCGATCACGGGCCGGCGTTCGTCCTGCGCCGCGATCGCCGCGGCCGCGCGCACGCCGCCATCGTCGACTGGGGCTACAACGCGTGGGGCGGCAAGTACCCGCCCTGGGACGCCGACGATGCGGTGCCGACGGCGGTGGCCAGGGTGCTGGGACTGCCCGTGTTCGAACCCGGGATCGTGATGGAGGGCGGAGCGGTCGAGTTCAATGGCGCCGGCACGGTGCTCACCACGCGATCCTGCCTGTTGAACCGGAACCGCAACCCCGGGCTGACACGACGCGAGATCGAGCGTTACCTTCGCGACTACTACGGCCAGCGGCACGTGGCGTGGCTCGACGGCGGCATCGCCGGCGACGACACCGACGGTCACGTCGACGACCTGGCGCGCTTCGTGGATCCGCGGACCGTCGTGATCGGCATCGAAGAGGATCCCCGCGACTAGAACTACGAGGTCCTGCGGGAGAACCGCCGGCGGCTCGACCGCCTCCGCGACCAGGACGGGCGCCCGTTCACGGTGGTGGAACTGCCGATGCCGAAGCCGGTGGTGCGCGACGGCCAGCGGCTGCCGGCCACCTACGTGAACTTCCTCTTCGTCAACGGCGCCCTGCTGGTGCCCACCTATCGCGACCGGCGCAACGACCGCCGGGCGCTGCGAAGGCTGCAGGCGCTGGTGCCCGATCGCGAGGTGATCGGCATCGACTGCACCGAGGTGATCTGGGGTCTCGGCGCCATCCACTGCCTGACGCAGCAGATGCCTGCAGGGGCTTGAGGCCGGGGGCTTGAGGCTTGGGGCCTGAGTCCCCCTTGGCGCACTCGCTTCGAGTCCCAACGACCTGCCCCGGTTCGAGGCTCGAGTCACCTGCAGGCGCCCGGTGATCTGCGAAGGAAGTCGCCGAGGCCTCAAGCCTCAGGCCCCAAGCCCCAAGCCTGACGTATAGTCTCCCGCATGCAGTTCCGGACCTTTGGACGACTGGGCTGGCGCGTGTCGGAGATCGGGCACGGGCTCTGGGGCATGGGCGGCTGGAGTGGATCCGACGACGACGTGTCGATGCGGGCGCTGGACCGGTCGATGGCGCTCGGCTGCAACTTCTTCGACACCGCGCTGGCCTACGGCAACGGTCACAGTGAACGTCTGCTCGCCCGGGTGCTGCCGCACCACCGGGCGCGCCGCATCTTCGTCGCCACCAAGATCCCGCCGGCCAACGGCAAGTGGCCGGGCAGCGCCGCCGATCCGCTGATGGCGGTATTCCCCCCCGACCACATCCGCCGCAGCACCGAGACGAGCCTGAAGAACCTCGGGCTCGACTGCCTCGACCTCCAGCAGTTCCACGTGTGGAGCGACGCGTGGGCCGAGGACGACCGCTGGAAGCGCGCGGTGGAAGACCTCAAGCGCGAGGGGCTCATCCGCGGGTTCGGGATCAGCGTGAATCGCTGGCAGCCGGCCAACGTGCTGAAGGCGATCGGGACGGGCCTGGTCGACGCGGTCCAGGTGGTCTACAACGTGTTCGATCAGGCGCCGGAAGACGAACTGTTCCCCGCCTGCCAGCGGCAGAACGTCGCGGTGATCGCGCGTGTGCCCTTCGACGAGGGCAGCCTCACGGGCACCCTCACGCCCCACTCGCACTGGCCCGACCACGACTGGCGCAGCGTCTACTTCACCCGCGAGCGTCTCGCGGAGATCCTCGCCCGCGTCGACCGGCTCCGATCCACGCTGCCGCCAGGCATGACGCTGCCGGAACTTGCCCTGCGCTTCATCCTCCACCATGCCGCGGTGTCGACGACGATCCCCGGCATGCGGCGACCGGCGCACGTGGAGCGCAACCTGGCGGCCAGTGGCGGTCAGCCGCTGCCGCTCGACCTGCTGCAGGCGCTGCGCGGCCATCGCTGGGATCGCGACACGGTGATCCCCTGACGGTGACGGCCGGCGCCCGTGCTTTGACCGGCGGCCGCCGGTGCGGTAGGATTACGGTTTGCGCCCTGGCGCAAGGAGCCATCCGTGAAGCAGGGAATCCATCCGAAGTATTTCGACGTCGAGGTGCGCTGCGCCTGCGGCAACACGTTCAGGACGCGTTCGACCAAGCCCGATCTGCACCTGGACATCTGCTCGGCCTGCCATCCGTTCTTCACGGGCCGGCAGAAGCTGATCGACACCGAGGGCCGCGTGGAGCGCTTCACGAAGAAGTACGGCGCCCAGACGGTGGCCGCGCGGAAGCAGGCGGCGAAGAAGGCGGCGCCGGCCGCTGACGCCGCGGCGCAGCAGTAGGTCCACGCCCGAGACGCGTCCGGGCCAGCCGCCAGGCCGGTCCGGCCACTCCCCTCACACGATCAGCGGCAGCACGTCCTCCAGCCGGCTCACGTGGTGCCGGCACAGCGGCCGCGTGCCGCTCGCCTCGATGTTGCCGCCGGCCACCCCCACTGGCGCGATGCCCGCCAGGCGCACGGCGCAGACGCCCGCGCCGCTGTCTTCCAGGCCGATCACGCGCCCGCGCTGCTCGAAGGGCACCCCCAGCCCCACCCGCATCGCCTCGGCATACAGCCAGGGATGCGGCTTGGGCGACAGCTCGCCGAGGGTGCCGGCTTCGCCCGCCCTCAACGGGAACCCCGCGGTGATGATCGCGTCGTAGAACGCCCGCGGGTCGCCCAGCCCCATGGTCCTGAAGGCCGCGACGAGCTCGGGCCACGCCTTCTCGTGAAGCCCCGACGTGACGACGGCGATACGGATACCGCGGCCCTTGAGCTCGAGCAGGAACTCCTTGAGGCCCGGCGCTGGCACGAAGGCGTCGGCCCGGCCCCCGCCTTCGAGAATCGCCCGCATCTCGCGGTGCGTGTGCTCGAAATAGAAGTGACGTGCCTCCTCCACCGTGCGGCCGGGGCAGTACTTGTCGATGCAGTATTGCAGGTGCTCCGAGACACTGTGCCCGGCGACGAAGGGAAGATCGGCGGGTTCCAGCGTGAACGCCGCGTCGCGCCGCAGGCTCCGCGTCGTGAGCTCGATCATCCAGATCCAGAAGTGCTCGCTGTGGATGCTGGTGCCGTCCAGATCCATGAGCACCGCCTGCACGGGTCGCTGCACCGACACCGGCGCCACGGGATAGTAGGCCGGATAGCCCATCTGTGACCTGACGAGCGCGAGCGTGTGGGCGGCGAAGCCGACGAACTCCACCTTGCCGTCGCCGGTGGCTGCAATCGCCGCCACGCCGTCGCGTCCGGCGGCGAACCGCCGGTCCGAGGTGCGCTCGAGCCGGACGAGACCCTCGTCCTCGGCGAACACTCCGAGATCGGGAAGCGAAATCACTGGGCGGGCCCCGGGGCCGTGGCAGGCGGCACGGGGCGACACGATAGCATCAAACACCGCATCGCCCGGTCGTGGCGCCGCCGGATCGGCCGCGTTCATGTCTTCCGGCCGGGCGCCGATTCGAAGGCCGTGGATCATCCGGGCGTCGCCTTCGAGCAGGTCCTCGACGCGAGGCTGGCCGCGTCGTGGGCGACGGCGCCGCCGGTGGCCCCGGCCGTCGACTCGCGACCGGATCCGGGTCTGCGCGCGGCGCTCGCGGGTGCGTTCGACTGGCTGGGGCGGGCCGCGGCGGGCTTCGAACGTGGCTACGGGACGGCGGCGGCCAGCACCGCTGCCCGGCGTCCCGCGGCTGGCCGCCGCGCGGCCGTTCCCCCACCCGCGCCGTCACGGCCGGCCCGCACCCTGCCGGCCAGCCAGCGCGAGGCGCTGGGCCGCCTGCGCCAGTGGGGCGCCGATCTGTCGGACGACTTCACGGCCGACGAGCTGAAGCGCGCCTACCGGCAGCTCGCCCGCCAGTTCCATCCCGACGCCCACGCATCGGCCCCGCCGGCCGTCCGCGCGGCGCTTGGCGGCGCGTTCCACCAGATCCACCTCGCGTACCGCCTCCTGTCACCATCGTAGAGCGCGGGTTGCTCGGATCGACATGAGCAACCTGCGCGGTCAGCTGCGCGTTCACCGGCGCGTTCAGGTCAGCTGACGGTGTTCACACCCGGCGCAACACCCGGAGACGCGCAGGCTTGCCGGAGGCTTCGCAGAGCAACCGGCGCGCTACCCCTCATCGTCGCACCACGGCAGCGGCGCGACCACCGTGGGCAGGTCGGCGCCGGCATCGTGCACCGCCGCCAGCTTCCGATCCAGCCGCGCCAGGCGATGCCGCAGGCTCGTGCGCTTCGCCTCGTCACGTTCGGCGGCAAGGGCGCGCTGCGCCAGCGCGCGTGCCAGCGCCAGGTCGCGTTGCCGGTGTTCGTGATGTACCGCCAGCGCCTCGACGGCCTCGCGCCCGCGCGGCCCGCGGCGGTCGGCGTGCCGCAGCATCTGCCGCCACGCCAGGGCGGCCTCGGCATGGTGCCGCCGGCGCCGCAGCAGTCGCGCCAGCGCGTACCACGCGTGCTCGCTGGAGGCGCGGTCGCTCACCGGGTGATCGACGGCCGCGCGCATCGCCGCCTCGGCTTCCTCGAGCCGTCCGGCCCGTTCGTACATCCGCCCCAGGGCGAGGCACTCGCGCGCGTCGGCCGTGGCGGCCGGGCCCTCGTGCACCAGGCGCTGGGCGCGCCCCGCCAGCACCGCCAGCGACAACAGGTCGAGGTGGTTGTGCCGCAGCACCGGCTCGATCGGCCCCGGGTCGCCGCTGCGCAGGAACTCGAAGTAGCGCTGCGGGATCTCGGCGCCCGGCACGTCGCCCACGCGACGCAGGCCGAGCAGCGATTCCTCCAGCGCGACCAGACGGCAGCTGCGCTCGACGCCGCCCATCGCGTCGCGCCACAGCCGCCGCGCCGGCGGCAGCAGGTCGACGTGCGGCCGTCCTTCCAGCGCCGGCGTGAGGCGGTGGAAGAGCCAGCGCGTTTCCATGACCGGCAGGTCGAACGATGCACCGTTGTAGGTGATCACCAGGGGAGCGTCGTCGACCGCCGCGGCCACGGCGTGCAGCATTGCGCGCTCGGCCGGGAAGCCGTCGAGGAAGAACTGGCGCGTGCGAAACGACCCGTCTGGCTCGTGACTACCCAGCCCCACGAGGAAGGCGACGGTGCCTGCGCCGCCGCTCAGCCCCGTGGTCTCGAGGTCGAGGAAGATCGGCGATGAGGCCGCGCGCGCGGCATCGATGTCGAGCCGGCGCCCGCCCACCACCCCGATCGCCACGGGATCGAAGCCCGCGCAGGCGCCAACGCGCGTCGTGCCGTGGAACGCGTCGCGGTCGACGGTGCGATCGACCACGCAGGCGCGGCCCCACGGCGTCTCGATCTGCGCCATCCCCTCCAGCCCCGCCAACGCCGCGATGGCGCGCAGCGGCGCACCGTCGCCGTCGAGCGGTTCGTACGTGAGTTCCCGCACGCGGGGTGCCTCGGAGGGCGCTGCGGCGCCCGGGCGGCCCGTCCTGAGGATGTCGCGCAGCCGATCGAGCGAGTTCATCGTCATGGCCCGGCGCGGTGTCTTCCGTCGCGCGCGCCGCTGGAGCCCTTCGAAGCGCCGGTCACCGGCGATCCGCCGCGTCGAGCAGGTCCGCCAGCGCGAGCGCCATCTCCCG
Organism: Vicinamibacteraceae bacterium; assembly: GCA_039812685.1. Lineage (GTDB taxonomy): Bacteria > Acidobacteriota > Vicinamibacteria > Vicinamibacterales > JAFNAJ01 > JBDIBB01. The sequence goes on along the minus strand of JBDIBB010000003.1, from coordinate 17,524 downwards.
GGCGCGCGGCCCCACGTCACCAAGCGGGCCCACGCAGGAGGGGCAGCCGATCTCGCAGGCGCAGCCCGCGATCAGCGCGCGGGTGTCGGCAACCAGCCGGTCGTGCATCGTGAAGAGCGGCTCGCTGAAGCCGATGCCGCCAGGATAGTTGTCGTAGAGGAAGATCCGTGGATCGCTCGCGACGCCGGCGTCCGCGTCGTCGTGCGCCAGGCCCTCGGTGTTCACCGACAGCCCGAGATCCTGCCCGTCGCACATCAGCAGCAGTTGCGCGACGTTGCGCATGGCGTAAGCGAGGCCGGCGATGCCGTCGCGTCGATCCTCGCCCGTGCCTCGCAGCTGGGCGACGAGCGCGCGCGGCATCGTCATCCAGTACGCCGTGGTGTGCATGGGCTGCTCGGGCAGCGACAGGTCGCCGGCGCCGACGTTCTCGTTCGTGTAGAACTTGATCTTCTTGAACCCCACCACGCGCGACACCACGTGCACCTCGCCATGGCTGCGCGTGGCCGCGCCGGCGGCGGTGGCCGGCGGCGGCGCCAGCGCGCCGCGGGCGGCCGCCTCGATCAGCGCCTCCACGTCCGCGTCGTCCTCGCCGGCGTCGTCCTCGCCGGCGGGCGCGGCGCTGCGGCCGGTCCCGCGCGCGAACTCGTCGAGGATCGTCACGTTCGTGTAGACGATGGCGTCGGTGTAGTAGTCGCAGTCCACCTCGCGCACGTAGGCCTTGCGGTTGTCGAAGTCGAGCCGCTCCACCTGGTACAGCTGCCCCTCGACGATGTAGATCGCCTTCTCGTGGAGCGTGGACGGCGCGCTCGTGTAATCGACCTCGCCGACGATGCGCGGGCCGCGGGTCTGATCGATGACGACGAAGTTGTCGGAGGTCACCGATCGGAGGCTGACGGCATCGGCCGGGTACGACTCGCTCGTCCAGTGCCAGTGGCCGCCGGCGTGGTGCACCAGGCGGCTCTCCTCGAACACGCCGAGCATGGCCTGGAGGTGTCCCCCGCCGAACTCCTCCTCGTCGCCGAAGGGCAGCTCGAAGGCTGCGCACTTGATGTGGTCGGCGAGGATGTGCAGGTTGTCGGGGTTGATGAGGCCGTGCTCCGGCGAGGCTTCGAAGAAGTAGGCGGGGTGGCGCACGACGAACTGATCCAGCGGCGCGCTCGAGGCGACCAGCACCGCCGCCGAGCGCGTCGTCCGGCGACCGGCACGGCCCGCCCGCTGCCAGGTGGCGGCCACCGTGCCGGGGTAGCCGGCGAGCACCGCCACGTCGAGGGCGCCGATGTCGATGCCCAGTTCCAGCGCGCTGGTCGACACCACGCCGCGCACGCTGCCGTCACGCAGGCCGCGCTCGATCTCGCGCCGTCGCAGCGGCAGGTAGCCGCCGCGGTACCCGCGGATGACGTCCGGCGCGCCAGGGTCGCCCTGAAACTGGTCCTTCAGGTACGTGGTGAGCAGTTCGGTGGCCAGCCGGCTCTGCGCGAACACGATCACCTGGAGCGAGCGCTTCAGGAACTCGAGGGCGACACGGCGGGCCTCGGCCAGGTAGGAGCGGCGGATGCCGAGCTGGCGGTTGACGATGGGCGGGTTGACGAACAGGAAGAACTTCTCACCGCGCGGCGCGCCGTTCCGATCCACGAGCGCGAAGGGCCGGCCCGTGAGGCGCTCGGCCAGCTCGCGCGGGTTGGCGATGGTCGCCGACGAGCAGATGAACAGCGGATCGGACCCGTAGTGGCGGCACACACGGCGCAGCCGCCGCAGCACGTTCGCGAGGTGGCTGCCGAACACGCCGCGGTAACTGTGGAGCTCGTCGATGACGACGTACCGGAGGTTCTCGAAGAGCTTCGCCCAGCGCGGATGATGGGGCAGGATCCCCGCGTGAATCATGTCGGGGTTGGTGAGCACCACGTGCGCGCGCGACCGGATCGCGCGCCGCGCGTCCTGCGGCGTGTCGCCGTCGTAGGTGAACACGCCGATGGACGTGCCGGTTCCCTCCGACGCCGATTCCGACAGCGCGTGCAGCTCGGCGAGCTGATCCTGCGCGAGCGCCTTCGTGGGAAACAGGTAGAGCGCGCGCGACGCCGGATCCCGGAGGATGGCGCTCAGCACCGGCGCGTTGTAGCAGAGGGTCTTGCCAGACGCCGTCGGCGTGACCACCACCACGTGCCGGCCGGCGAGCACGTGCTCGATCGCTTCGGCCTGGTGGGAATAGAGCTGCTCGACCCCGCGCCGCTGCAACGCCGACACGACCGACTCGTGCAGGGCCGGCGGGAACCCGGCGCGCACCGCGGGTTCGGCGGGCAGCCGGCGCACCGCGGTGACGTGGACATCGGCGCCGATCGGGCTGCCGGCATCCGCCGCGCCGCCATCGGACCCGGCGGGCAGGGCGCGTGGCGTCAGCCGGGCGAGGGCGTCACCGATCGCCCGATCCTTGTCGCCGGCCAGGATCGGCAGCGTGCGCTGTTGGCCCACGGTTTCCGATGCTAGCAGTCTCCGGCCGAGGCGATCAAGAAGCGAAGACTGGCCGGCGGTGGATGCCGACGACGGCTGTGTTAGTCTTGCCACCGCCTCCATGCGCGTCCGCCCGGCTCCCCACGCCCTCGCGCTCGTCCTGTACGCGCTGACGGCCATCGTCTTCACCTGGCCGCTTGCCGCGCACCTGTCCACCCATCTGCCCGGCGATCCGGCCGGCGACACGGGCATCTACGTCTGGAACCTGTGGGCGTTCGCGCGGGGCTGGCCGACCGCGGCCGGACCGTTCCTCACCGACGCCATCTTCGCGGCGACGGGCGTAGTGGACCTCGCGCTGCACAACTACACGGTTGCCTCCAACCTGCTGGGGTTGCCCTTCGCCGGGCGCATCGGGATCATCGCCGCCTTCAACGTCGTGCTGCTGGCGCAGATGGTGCTCACCGCCTACGGGACCTTCGTGCTGGCGCGGTACGTGACGCACGACGCCCGCGCGGCATGGCTCGCGGGGCTGGCGTTTGCCTTCTCGCCGGTGCTCACGGCCAAGAGCATGGGGCACTACAGCCTCGTGGCCGCGGCTCCTCTGCCCCTGTTCGTCTGGACGCTGCTGCGGGCGATCGAGTCGCGGCGATGGGCGGGCTGGGCACTCGCCTCCGGCGCCTGCCTCGCCTGGGCCGGCTACTCCGACGTCTACTACGCCATCTACTGCCTGGTGCTGCTCGTCCTGGTCTGCGCGCACCGGGCCCTCCGTCTCGCGCCGGATCCCATCGCCGGACCCTCACGGGCGCTGTGGCTGGTCGGGACGCTCGCGGGGCTGACAGGCGTGACGATCATCGCGACGGGCGGCGGCAGTCTCGAGATCGCGGGCCACCTGGTACACGCGCGGACCCCGTTCACGGCCATGGCGATCGCCACGGGCTGCGCCGTCGTGGAGATCGGACGACGGTGGCTGCCGCGCATCCGCGTCTCGCCCGGGTTCACCATCCAGCGGGCGCTGGCCATCGTGGCGCTCTGCGCCTGTTCTTCGGCCCTCCTGCTGTCGCCGCTGCTGCAGATGATGGTGCAACGCTGGCTGGATGGCGACTGGATGGAGGTGCGGATCTTCTGGCGCAGCAGCCCCGCGGGCATCGACCTCGCGGCCCTGCTGCTCCCCAACCCCACGCATGCGCTCTGGGGCGACCTGCTCCAGCCTCTCCTGTGGGCGTGGCGTCCGGACGCCTTTCCCGAGCACGTGGGCTCGCTCTCGCTCGTGGCGCTGCTGCTCGTGGCGCTCGTCCGGATCCGCACCGGCCGGTGGTCGCCCGGCACCGGTCTCTGGCTCACGATCACCGCGAGCGCGGTGCTGCTCGCCGTCGGGCCGTTCCTGACGGTGGCCGGCGTGACCACGGGCATCCCCGGGCCGTGGAGCCTGTTGCGTTACGTGCCCGTGCTGGGCTGGGCCAGGGCGCCCTCGCGTTTCGCCGTGCTCGCGACGCTCGGCCTGTGCCTGCTGTTCGCCTTCGCGCTGCGCGAGATCATGGCGCGCCGCGGCGGCCTGCGGCTGGTCGCGCTGGTCGCGGTCGCCCTGGCGCTGGAACTCTCGCCCGCGCCACGCCATCTGTTTGCCGCGGCCGCACCGTCCATCTACGGGATCGTCGCCGCCGACCCCGATCCGAGGGTGCGCGTGCTGGAACTGCCAACCGGCGCGCGTGACGGACTGACTTCGCTCGGGAACTTCCGCACGCGCGCGCAGTTCGCCCAAGTCACGCACGGCAAGGCCATCCTTGGGGGCTACCTCTCACGTGCGTCCGGCCTGCGCCGCCGCCGGATGATGGAGGTGCCGACGATGCGGGCGCTGGTGCATCTGTCGGCGGGAGGGACGCTGGCGCCGGGCGAGGACGCGCAGGCACGGCTGCTCGCGCGCCAGTTCATCCAGCGCGCGCGCGTCGGTTACGTCATCTTCGTGACCGATCGCGTCTCGCCCGCCCTCAGGGCATGGGCCATCGAGGCGCTGGACCTGCGGCCGGTAGCCGCCGGCGAGGGGCGCGAGCTGTACCGTCCATCGGCGTGGCCACCGGACGTGCTGGGGCCCATCAGGGACTTGCGGCCCGAGGCGAGGCCGCCGTCGGGATCAGCCGGCCCACGGGTCGGTGAGCCCGGCGCGCGCCGCACCCACTGATGCCGTCCGGGTTCCGCATCCGGGCCGGCGCGCGTCAGCGCCGGCGCGCGATCGCGGCGGCGATCCCGGCGAGCCCGAGCAGCCCCACCACGTTGGGGAAGATCTGCAGGCCGTTCATCAGATCGCCCCAGGCCCACACGGCGTCCACACGGGCCACGGCGCCCAGCGGAATCAGCAGGCAGTAGATCCATCGGTAGGGCACGGCCACCCTCGCCCCGCCGAGGTACTCGAAGAACTGCTCGCCGTAGTAGGCCCAGCCGATCAGCGTCGTGTAACCGAACAGGAACACGCAGAAGGCGACGATCCAGCCGCCGAACACAGGCATCGCGCTGTTGAAGGCCGCGGCTACGGCGGCCGAACTCGTCAGCCCCGACTGCCAGGCACCCGAGAGCAGGATGGTGAGCGCGCTGATCGTCGAGGTGACGAACGAGATGATGAACACCTCCATGAGCGCGTTCAGCCCCTGCTGCTCGGGCCGCGTGCTCTGCGCGGTGCCGTAGGCCACGGCGGCGGTGCCGTAGCCGGCTTCGTTGGCGTAGATGCCGCGCGCCAGGCCGTAGCGCACGCCGGTCATCACGGCGAGGCCCGCGGCGCTGCCCAGCGTCGCCTTCATCGAGAACGCCTCGCGCAGGATCAGCGCGAACACCTCCGGCAACAGGCTGATGTGCGTCAGGATCACCACCGCGCCGCCGGCGAGATAGAGCCCCACCTTCAGCGGCGCGAGCTTCTCCGCGGCGCGCCCCACCGACTTCACGCCGCCGATGATCACGATCCAGGTGAGCACGGCGATGCCGATGCCGGCCGCCCACTTCGGCAGGCCGAACTCGCTGTCGAGCACGAGCGCGATGGAATTGGGTTGCGTGAACGGCGTCGTGGTGAGCGCGGCAACGGCCGCCACCAGCGCGTAGGTGGAGGCGAGCCACGGCTGCCTGAGGCCGTCGCGCAGGTAGTACATCGGGCCCGAGAGGACCCGGCCGTCGCGGATGACGCGGAAGCGCAGGCCGAGCACCGCCTCGCAGAACTTGATCGCCGTGGCGAAGAAGCCGTACACCCAGATCCAGAACAGCGCGCCGGGCCCGCCGGAGACAATGGCCGTCGCCACGCCGGCGATGTTGCCGGTCCCGATCGATGCGGCCAGCGCCGTCATGAAGGCCTGGAAGGGCGTGAGCGCGCCGCCGGCGCCTGCCTGGCGCGAGGCGATCATCGTCCGGGCCGCTTCGGGGAAGCGCACGATCTGCACGAACCCGAGCCGCACCGACAGGTAGAGCCCCGATCCGAGCAGCACCAGGATGGTCCAGGGCATGAAGAGCGCGTCGGCCGCAGCCTGGACGGAGCTGGCGAGGATCGAAAGCATGGGCTTGGGGCTTGGGGCGTCAGATGTTGCTGCGGCTCTGGCAGCCGTCGACGGGAAGGCACGCGCCGCTGATCCAGCTGGCCCGCGGCGAGCAGACGAACGCCACCACGTCGCCCACTTCCTCGGGACGGCCGAAGCGCCCGAACGGCAGCTCGCGCTTCACGAACTCGGCGATGCCCGCCGGGTCCTCCTGCTGGCGCGTCCACCACGACCCGCCGGGAAACGAGATGGACCCGGGCGCGATCGCGTTCACGCGGATGTTGTCCTTCGCCAACTGCCGGGCCAGCGACTTCGACAGCGCGTTCTCGGCCGACTTCACGGCGTTGTAGACCATGCGCCCGCCGGTCTCGCGACCGAAGATCGACGAGATGAAGACGATGGCGCCGCCGCCGCGCGCCTTCATGTGGGGCACGGCGGCGCGCGAGGTCCGGATGGCCGGATACAGCGTGAAGTCGAAGGCCTCCTGCCAGGCCTCGTCCGGCGTGTCGAGCAGGCCGGCGCCACGGCCGAGGCCGATGTTGTTCACGAGGATGTCGAGGCCGCCGAACCGCTCTACCGTACGCGAGACGACGGCCGAGACGCCGTCGGCCGTCGAGAGATCGGCCTCGACGGCGATCACCCGATCGACGTGTCCCGCCGCGCGGGCGACGTCGGCGGCCGCCTCGCGCAGGCGCGCCGCGCCGCGCGCGCACAGGCACACACGGCAGCCTTCGGCCGCCAGCGCCCTGGCGCTCGCCAGCCCGAGCCCGCGGCTCGATCCGGTGACGATCGCGACCTTGTCCTTCAACTGGAGATCCACTCGGGCCTCATGGTTCCGACGAAACCCCGCCGCGGGCCGGCGCCCGGTCCCCGAGGGCCCGTTACTCCGCCACCTGCGACAGGAAATCCCGCAGCACGCGCGAGAACGCGGCCGGACACTCCAGGTTCGACAGGTGCCCCGCCTCGGCAATCACCTCCAGGCGGGATCCGGTAATCCGCGCGTGCATCGCCTCGTGCAGGGCGACCGGCGTCAGGACGTCCTCGCCCCCGGCGACGATGAGGGTGGGACACCGGATCGCCTCGAGCAAGGGGGTCGAGTCGGGCCGGGTCGAGAGCGCCTCCAGCGCATCGTGGATCGCCTCGGGTGAATTTCCTTCGATCAGCTCCCGCACGTCGTCGGAGAGCGACGGCCGCTCGCGCATCGTCGTCGACCCGAGCAGCTTCGGCAGCATCTGATCGGCAACCGCCGCCACGCCCTTCTCGAGCACCAGGTCCTGCATCCGGCGCCGGTTGCCCCGGGCTTCGTCGGTGTCGGGCTCGGCGCGGGTGTCGGCCAGCACGAGACCACCGAGCGGCACGGTGGCCATCCGCAGCAGGGCGAACGCGACGTAGCCGCCCATCGACAGGCCGGCGACAACCGGGCGTTCGAGTCCGAGTTCGTCGATCAGCGCGGCGACGTCCTGTGCATGGTCGTGCACCGACTGTGCCCCGGCCGCCGGCCGCTGGGCGAGCGGCGCCACACGATCCGAGGAGCCGAATCCGCGCAGATCGGGCGCGATCAGCCGCCAGCCCGGCGGCGGCGCCTCCAGTTGCGGGCGCCACATCCCGTGGGAGAGCGGGAACGCGTGCAGCAGCACGAGCGGCCGCCCGCCACCCGATTCGGCGTAGGTGAGACGGCGGCCGTGAAGGGTCGTGTCACGAAGCATGGCACACACTCCCGTCGAGGAGGACCCGGGCATCTTATGGGAAGCAGCGGTTCGCGTAAACCGGTCGGGTGCCGGGTGATATGCTCGCCCGAGGTGAACCGCCTCCACGGCACGCGCTGGCGTCGCGTCTGGCTGCCCTGCCTGGCCGCCCTCGCGTTGCTCGGCTGTGATGCCGGCCGCGGCCAGGGTCCCGATTCGGGTGGCCCGCCCGCGGCCGCCCAGGCCGACGCCGGCCGGCCGGCGCGGGCGCCCGCCGGCAGCGATGCCGCGCCCGGCCAGGGGCGGCCAGCCCGCGACCTGCGTGCGGACGAACGCCGCGGAGGTCACACCCTCGAACGCCACGTCGGCCGGACCGACGCCGAGCTGCGCGCGCGGCTGCGGCGCGAACGGCGCATCGCGGCCGCGTCCACCTACGACGATCTGGCGACGGCCGAACGCGTGGTCGGAGAGACGTTGCGGCAGGAACAGTCGCGCGTACGGCGCTGGGCGGCACGCCAGGGCCGGCGCCCGAACCTGGCGCTCGACTACGAGAGCGAGCCCGGCATCGCGATCGGCCGCAGCCTCCGGCGTGGCGCGCGGGCCGTCGAACCCTGCCACGACGCCATCGTCGTGCTGAAGTGGGATGATGACGCCGGCGACTACTTCGTGCTGACGTCGTACCCGGAGGTGCGCCGATGAAGCGCCGCCGTCCGCCGCGTGCGGCTCCCGACGTGACGCGCGCCGCATTTCCGCTGGTCGGGGTGTTCCTGCGGGGGTATCTGCACGAGGACTGGGAAGCCGATTTCGAAACGGCGGTCGAGGCGCGCGACGCCTTCCTCGACGATGCCTCGCCGGCCGAGCGCCGCGCGTTCGCGGTCGAGTGCGAGGCCCTTCACGTCCTCACGGCCGCGCTCACGCTCGACGAGTGGTTGCCGGTCCTGCACGTGCGGTTCGGCAGCGCCTGGCAGCCCGCGTCGGTCGACGAGGTGCGGCAGGTGCTGCGCCCGCGCCGTTGAGGCAGGCCGAGACCTGCATCACATCATCTCGCGGCGCAGCCAGGCGCGCGCCATCTGCCACTCGCGCTTCACCGTCCGGTCGGAGAGGCCCGTCACCGCCGCCGTCTCCTCGACGGTCAGCCCGCCGAAGAACCTCAGCTCCACGACCTGCGCCTGCCGGGGATCGAGCGCCGCGAGCCGCGCGAGCGCCTCGTCGAGCGCCAGCAGGTCGATCGGTTCGCCGCCGGGCAGCGTCGGCAGATCGAGGCCGTCGATCGGCTCGGCGCGCCAGCCGCTGCCGCGCTTGAGCGCGTTGCGGCCGCGGGCGTGGTCCACGAGGATGCGCCGCATGGCCTGGGCCGCCACGGCCAGGAAGTGCGCGCGGCTCTCCCACCGGCCATCCGGCTCGCCAGCAAGCCGCAGGTAGGCCTCGTGGACGAGCGCCGTCGGCTGTAGCGTGTGATCGCGGCGTTCGTTGCGCAAGGCGGCCGCGGCCAGCCGGTGCAACTCGTCGTAGACCAGGCTGAACAACGAGGCGGCGGCATCACCGCTAGCGGGTGCCGTCTGAGATGCCGCGCGAGCCTCGCCGCCGTGCCGGAGGGGAGCCATGTCAATCGCTGGAACGAGGGAAATTCCGCCAATTATCGGTCCAGATGGCGGCCGGCGCAAGTTGCGGCGCGGGATCGCGGGGACAGCCGGCGGCGCCCGCGCCGCTCGTCCCGCGCACCACGACCGTGGCTGGGCCGCGCCGGATCCGGCGCGGCCCCACGCGACCTACTCCCCGAACCTGATGCCCTGGGCGAGCGGCAGGTCCGTGGACCAGTTCACCGTGTTGGTCTGCCGGCGCATGTAGGCCTTCCACGCGTCGGATCCCGACTCGCGGCCGCCACCGGTCTCCTTCTCGCCGCCGAACGCGCCGCCGATCTCCGCGCCCGAGGTGCCGATGTTCACGTTGGCGATGCCGCAATCCGAACCGCGCGCCGAGAGGAACTCCTCGGCCTTGCGCATGCTCTCGGTGAAGATGGCGGACGCCAGTCCCTGCGGCACGTCGTTGTGCAGCGCGAGTGCCTCGCCGAACTGGTCGTACTCGAGCACGTAGAGGATCGGCGCGAACGTCTCCTTCCTCACGATGCCGGTCTGCGCGGGCATCCGGATGATGGTCGGCTCGACGAACTGCGCGCCGACATCGGGCCGCGGCTGCGCGCCGCACAGCACCTCGCCGCCCTCGGCCCTGGCCTGCTCGATGGCATCGAACATCTCGGTGACCGCCTCGGGGACCACCAGCGGACCCATCAGCGTCCTGGCGTCGAGCGGATCGCCGATCCGCACCTGCGCGTAGGCGCTCACGAGCCGGTCGGTGAGCGCCTTCGCGATGCTGCGGTGCACGATGACCCTGCGCGTGGAGGTGCAGCGCTGACCGGCCGTGCCGACGGCGCCGAAGAGGATCGCGCGCGTCGCGAGATCGAGGTTGGCGTCCTCGGTGACGATGATGGCGTTGTTGCCGCCGAGTTCCAGAATCGTGCGGCCGAAGCGGCGCGCGACGCTGGCGGCCACGTGCTCACCGACCTGCGTCGAGCCGGTGAAGGACACGAGCGGCAGGCGCCTGTCGTGCAGCATCACCTCGCCAACGCTGCGGCCCGGGCCGATGACCAGCGTGAAGACGCCCGAGAGGCCGTGATCGGCCATCACGCGGTTGGCGATGTGCTGGACGGCCACGGCGCAGAGCGGCGTGGGGCCGGCCGGCTTCCACACGACGGGATCGCCACAGACGGCCGCGATGGCCGTGTTCCAGGCCCAGACGGCCACCGGGAAGTTGAAGGCCGTGATGACGCCCACGACGCCCAGCGGGTGCCACTGCTCCATCATCCGGTGCGCGGGACGCTCGGAGGCCATCGTGAGGCCGTAGAGCTGGCGGGAGAGGCCCACCGCGAAATCGCAGATGTCGATCATCTCCTGCACTTCGCCGTGGCCCTCGGCGCGGATCTTCCCCATCTCCAGGCTCACCAGGTCGCCGAGAGGCTCCCTGGCCTCGCGCAGCGCGTTGCCGAGATCGCGGATCACCTCGCCGCGCTTCGGGGCCGGCACCATCCGCCAGGTGGCGAACGCCTTCACCGCCGCGTCGACGACGCACTCGTAGGTGGCCGGGGTGGCCTGGACGATGCGCGCAATCGGCTCGGCGGTCGCCGGGTTGTGCGACACCAGCATCGGGCCGTCGGGATCGCTGATCCAGCCATCGGGGCCGAAGCAGGCGCCGGGGTTCACGTCCTTGATCTGCAGTCTGTCGAGCAGGGCGAGCGCGGAGGTGGAGGTGGACATCGAAGGCCTCTGGGCCGGCCCGCCGGCGCGGGCCCTGGCGGTTGACGCCGGTTGCTGATGAGAGCGTCCCGCACAACGGGGGACGGCCATCGGACACGATAGCAGAACTGGCCTCGGGTATGATCCCGCGTCATGCCCAGGCTCGCCCGCTTCGCCAGGCTCTTCCTCGGATACACGGTCCTCGTCATCCTCTGGGGCGCGTACGTCCGCGCCACGGGATCGGGCGCGGGCTGCGGCGCACACTGGCCGCTGTGCGACGGCCAGGTGATCCCGCGCGCGCCCGACCTGGAGATGCTGGTGGAGTACTCGCACCGCGTCACCAGCGGGCTCGCGCTGATCGGTGTCCTCCTGCTCGCCTGGTGGACCTTCAAGGCCTGCCCGCCCGGCCACGCGGCCCGCCGTGGCGCTGCCTGGTCGACGGCCTTCATGCTCGCCGAGACGTTCCTCGGCGCGCTGCTGGTGCTCTTCCGCCTGGTCGCCGACGACGCCAGCCTGATGCGCGCGTTCTTCATGGCCGCCCACCTCGTCAACACGTTCCTGCTGATTGCCGCCCTGACGCTCACGTGCCACTGGCTGGCCGGCGGGGCGGCGTTGCGCCCGGGACGCCGGCCGGGCGTGGCGCTGCTGATGCTGACGCTCGCGCTGGGCCTGCTCGCGGTCGGCGTGAGCGGCGCCATCGCCGCGCTGGGCGACACGCTGTTTCCGGCCAACTCGCTCGGCGAGGCCCTGCGCGTGGAGTTCTCGGCCACCTCGCACCTGCTGGTCCGCCTGCGAGTCCTGCACCCCCTGATTGCGGTCGTCGTCGGGGCGGTGGTGGCGCTGCTGGCCTTCAGGATCCCGCTGGCGCCCGGAGACCGGCGCAGCCGTGCGGCCGCCCTGGCCGTGGTGAGCCTGACGATCGCGCAGGTGCTCGCCGGGTTCGTCAACGTGCTGTTGCTCGCACCGGTGTGGATGCAGATGGTCCACCTGCTGCTCGCCGATGCGCTCTGGATCGCGTTCGTCCTCCTGGCGGCGGGTGCGCTGGCCGAGGCGCCCGCCGGCGCATCGCAGACGGCACGGGCCGGACGAACGGCCGAGGCCTGAGATCAGCCCGACGGGGAGTCCTTCGATGAGATGCACACCACTGGTCGCGATGGCGTTCGTGGCCTGCGTGACGGCGCCGGCGCCAGCACAGCCGGCGAAGCCGACCCCACCGGCGCGGCCCGAGGCGACATCGCTGCTCGGCGTCGCGCTCTACCCGCCAGATCCGCTGCCCAACCGGGAGAAGCTCGAGGCCGACTATCGCGTGGCCGTGTCGGTGGCCAATCCCCTGACGGCAGAGGCGATGATCTGGAAGGGGCGCCGGCTCGCGTACCTGTGGCGCTACCAGGACGCGATCGACGCGTTCACGCGCGGCATCGGGCGCTACCCTGACGACGCGCGGTTCTATCGCCACCGCGGTCACCGCTACATCACCGTCCGCAGGTTCGACCTGGCGGTGGCCGATCTGGAGAAGGCCGCGGCGCTGACCGCCGGGCGGCCCGATGAGGTGGAGCCGGACGGCGCGCCCAACGCCGCGGGCAAGCCGCGGAGCACGCTGCACTTCAACGTCTGGTATCACCTCGGGCTGGCGTACTACCTCCAGGGGCGCTTCGAGAAGGCGCTCGACGCCTACACGCAGTGCCTGAATGTCTCGGACAACGATGACTCGGTCGTCGCCGTGAGCGACTGGATGTGGATGACGCTGATGCGCCTGGGCCGGAAGGCCGATGCGGCGCGCATCCTCGATCGCATCACGCCGGAGATGGACGTGATCGAGAACCAGTCGTACCACCGCCGGCTGCTGATGTACAAGGGCCTGGAGACACCGGAGGCGCTGCTGGACGTGGCCGGCGCCGATGCCACGGCGATCGCCACGCAGGGCTACGGCGTGGGCAACTTCCATCTGGTCAACGGCGACGCGACCAGGGCGCGGCAGGTGTTCGAACGGGTGACGGCGCGCGCTCGACAGGCCAGGCGCGCCCCCGCCGCGATTACCGCTTCGCCACCGGCTTCAGCAGCAGGTGGTGGAAGTCGAAGCTGAAATCGGTGTCGGGCGACACGGCCCGCATCTTCGCCTGCTCGACGCGGCCGTCGGGGCCGAGCGCGAAGGTGACGAACGCGTCGGCGCGCAGCTCGCGGTCGATCCACCGCACGACGAAGGTGTCGTGCTGCCAGTGATCGAGCGTCCCGGCCAGCGCCGGGGTGGCGCCGAAGCGCAGCACCAGCCGATCGCCCTCCAGCGCGATCGTCACCGGGCCGTACCAATCGTCGGCGTAGGCGCCGGCGTAGCGATCCAGCGGCAGCGACGGCCGCGAGCTCCGGTCGCGCGCCGACTCGGCCGCGGCCATCGCGTCGGCCGTCCGCGCGGCGCCGCGCGCCCTCACCTGCTGGTAGGCGCTCACCCAGTCGGTGGCCGGCACGCCGAGGTAGTGGTCGAGCACCGTGTAGGTGATCGCGTTGAACGCCTCACCGGATTCCTGGTTGGTGAGCACGGCCACGCCCAGGCGCTCGTCCGGCATCCACGTCACCCGCGACACGTAGCCGGGCAGGCTTCCGGTGTGGGTCACCATCTTCCGGCCCCGGTAGTCCTGCACGTTGAGCCCGAGCGCGTAGCCGCGGAAGTTCGGCCGCTGCGCGACGAGCTCCGGCGCCGGCGTGCCGGTGGCCAGCGGGGTGACGATGGAGACCAGGTCGCGCGCCGTGCGCTCGGCATAGAGTCGCGACCCATCGGCGAGCGCGCCCTGCCCGAGCAGCACGAGCAGCCACTTCGCCATGTCGCTCGCGCTGGAGTTGATGCCCGCCGCGGGGTTGGCGTTGTCGGCGGCGAACGGGGCCACACGGCGCACGGCGCCGTCCACGCGCGCGTGCGTCGCCGCGACGTTGCCGGGCCCGAGCGCATCGGAGTGCCGCACGGTGCTGCCCGTCATGCCGACCCGCGTCAGGATGCGCTCGCTGACGAAGTCCTCCCAGGACTGTCCGGCCACCTCCGCGATCAGCTCGCCTGCGACGAGGTAGAGCACGTTGTCGTAGGCATACGCGCTGCGGAAGCTGGTGGACGGCGGCAGGTGGCGCAGGCGCCGCGCGATCTCGCGGCGGTCATAGGTGGTGGGCGGCCACCAGAGCAGGTCGCCGGCGCCCAGCGCCAGCCCGCTGCGGTGCACGAGCAGATCGCGCACGGTGAGCTCGCGCGTCACCCAGGGATCCCACATCTGGAACCACGGGAGATAGCGCACCACCGGCGCGTCCCACTCGATCTTCCCCTCTTCGACGAGCAAACCCAGCGCGACGGCGGTGAACACCTTCGTGTTCGACGCGATGCCGAAGCGGGTGTCGGCGTCCACCGGCGCCGGCTCGCCCAGCCGGCGCACACCGTAGCCCCTTGCGGCCACCACGTGACCGTCCTTGACGATCGCCACGGCGAGGCCGGGCACCTCGAAGCCGGTCATCGCCCGCCCGATCAGCGCGGCCAGGCCTGGCGGCGGCGCCGGCACGGGCGCGGGCGCCTGCCGGGCGAACGCCCGGGGACTCCCCGCCATCGCGGTGAGCAGGACGAGAGCAACGGCAGAGCGCCGCCAGGATCGACTGAATCCCACCTGTCACCTCCTGCCGCGGGCGGAAGCCCCGCGGCGTACCGGCCTGACCGGCCGCGGCCGGCCCGGCAGCCCCGTTCAGGCGCCCAGCAGGCGCGAGGTCGTCACGATCTGTCCCACGTGGCGCTGCGTGTGTTCGGCCGCATGGAAGAGGAGGCCGAGCACGGTCGAGGGCAGCTGGCGACGGCCCACCGCGCGCGCATCGAGGAGCCGTGCCGGATCGGTGGCGCGCAACTGATCGATGGCGGCCGCCACGCGCCGCTCGAACGCGGCGGCCAGCATGGCACCGTCCTCGGGGGGATCGCCGGCCAGGCCCTCATGCTTCAGCTCGTCGAACTGCTGTGGCGAGAGGGCCTCGCCACGCGCGTAGGTGAACAGCCGGTCGAGGGCTCCTCCGGCATGCCGCACGTGAAAGGCGATGGTGGCGGCAGGGCCGGGGCGCCGCCAGACCAGGTCGGCTCCCAGAGGAGCCACCACGCGGCGCACCTCCTCGGCCGCGTGGATCAGCGCGTGCGCGGCGGGCTGCAGCAGCGGTGGGACGCCGGCGATGGGCCCGCGCAACCAGGGCTCGATCGAAGACCCCGCGGCGGCCGGCGCCGGGGGGCGTGGTGTCTCGCTCATGTCATCTCCTCGTCGGCCGCCGTATGGCTGGCGGCGACTCCTGCCGATACTACTCCCGGAGGACCGCGATACGCTCGATCGGGACGAACGCCCCGCCAGTGACGGCATGCGACATGAGCGCGACGATGGTACCGGGGCGCCGGACCCGCGCGAGCAGGTGGCCAGGCTGTCGGCGCGCGTGGCCGAACTGGAGCGTGAGGTCGACGACGCGCTGCCGCGCCAGCTTCGCGCGTTCATCGAGGCGGCGCCCTTCGGGAGCCATGTCTACGAACTGCACGGCGATGGCCGGCTGATCTTCGTCGCGGCCAATCCCGCGGCCGACCGGATCCTGGGGGTCGACAACCATCAGTTCATCGGCCGGACGATCGAGGATGCGTTTCCCGCCTTGACCGAGGGCCCGATCCCCGGGGCCTACCGGCGCGTGGCCGAGACGGGCGAGGCCTTCGAGACCGAGCTGGTCACCTATGCCGAAGGCGACATCGCCGGGGCCTACGAGGTGTCGGCCTTCCGCATCGGCCCGCGCCGCGTGGCCGCGCTCTTCCGCGACGTCACCGAGCGGGCCAAGGCCGACGCGCGGCGGCGCCAGGCCGAAGAGGCGCTGCGGGCGCGCGAGGAACGGTTCGGCGCCCTGATCAGCCACTCGACCGACATCATCACGCTGCACGATGCCGAGGGACGCTGGCTCTATCAGACCCCGGCTGCGCACCGCGTGATGGGGTACCAGCCGGGCGAGCAGCTCGGACGCTCACCCTTCGACTACATCCATCCGGACGACCACGAGGCGATGCGGCGGCACCTCGGCGACCTGCTGGCGCACACGGGTTCGATCGCCGTCCATGAGTTCCGGTTCCGTCACGCCAACGGAAGCTGGCGGTACCTGGAGTCGGTCGGGCAGAACCTGCTGCAGCATCCGGACGTGGGCGCCATCCTGATCACCTCGCGCGACGTCACCGAACGCCGCCTGCTGCGGCAGGAGCTGCTGCAGGCCCAGAAGATGGAGTGCGTCGGCCGGCTCGCCGCCGGCGTGGCGCACGACTTCAACAACGTGCTGTCGGTCGTACTCGGCTGCGCGGCCCTCATCGCCGACGACGGCCTCGGCGAGGGCCAGCGCGCGGCGCTCGACGAGCTGGTGGCGGCCGCCGAGCAGGGGGCGACGCTGGCGGGCCACCTGTTGACCTTCTCGCGGCGCGAACCTACCCTGCACAAGCCGATGAACACCGTCGCCGAGGTGCGGGCCGCCACACGCATGCTGCGGCGCAGCCTCCCGCACCACGTCGACCTGTCGTTCGATCTGCCGGAGGACGTGCCGCCGGTACGCGGCGACCCCGCGCAGTTGCTGCAGGTCCTGCTGAACCTCGCGATCAATGCGGGCGACGCGATGCCCGAGGGCGGGCGCCTGGTCGTGGCCGTGTCGGTCGCGCCTGCCGTGGGCGGTCACCGGGTCATCACCAGCCCCGTTCCGGCCGGCCCCTGCGTCGCGATCGAGGTGCGCGACACGGGCCGCGGCATCCCGCCGGACGTGCTCGAGCGCCTGTTCGAGCCGTTCTTCACCACCAAGGAGGCGGGTCGTGGCACCGGCCTCGGCCTGACCATCTGCCACGGCATCGTCCAGCAGCACCACGGGGCCATCGCCGTCGACACGGATCAGGCGCGCGGCACGGCGTTCCACGTCTACCTGCCCGTGCTCGAACGGGACAGCGTCTGACATGGGTGCGCCTGATCGTGGGGCGGCCGGCACCGCCCTCCTGCTGGCTGTGCTGTGGCTGACCGCGGCCTGCTCCTCTCCCAGGCAGCTGGCCGTGTCGGAGTCGGAGAGCCTCGAGGACGCCTCGGCGAACCAGGGCGTCGTCCGGGTGCTGGAGGATCCCAGCGCCTCGCTGACGCTCGCCGACGTCAGCGGCCCGGCGCTGGCCGCGTCCTTCGTGCCGCTCGACACGCCAACGCTGCGGCGGGGGACCACGAGCAGCGCCTTCTGGCTCCGCTTCGAGATTGGCGCCCGCACGACGCCGCTGCTGCTCGAGGTGGACAACCCCACCCTCACCAGCGTGTGCGTGTACCGCCTCGACGACCGCGGCCGCCTCGTCGTGACGCGCACCGGCCAGCTGCTGCCCGTCTCCACGCGCGATGTCGCGCACCCGTCCTTCGTCTTCGACATCGCCCCGGCCGAGGGAACCACGGTCTACGTCCGCGCGGCGAGCCGCCAGTCCATTCGGGTACCGTTGCGGCTGTGGCGGCCGGCGGCCTTCTTCGCCGCCGATCGCAAGACCGCGACCTTCAGTGGCGTGTTCTACGGCGCCCTGGCGCTGACGGCCTGCTACCAGCTGCTGCTGGCGCTCGGCGCA
>JBDIBB010000002.1:0-99723 GCA_039812685.1 Vicinamibacteraceae bacterium | reverse complement strand
CCCCGACGGACGCTTCTCCGGTATCCTCGATGACGGCATGAGCAGTCCCGGCAACGATCAACCGCGGCGCGACGTCGCGTCGCGGGAGGAGTCGATCGAACGGCGCGTGCGGGAACTCGAACGTTTCCGCGCGAGCATCGAGCGGCTGCGGCGCGAGCGGCAGGCGGCATTCGATCAGTTCAGCGCCCTCACGCGGCGGCGCGAGGCAGGCGGCGGCGTGCCGTCACGTGAGGACGACGCCACGACGGAACCTGGGGTCGCGGCCGTTGCCGCGATGCCGGCCGCGGCCCCGGCCCCGGCCGAGCCGACGATTGCCGGGCCCGTCCCGGCCGAGGCCGCGCCCGGAGTGATCGATGGCCCGCCTGGAGCCGGCAGCCAGAGCCGCGCCGCCGGCGACGCGCCGTCCGAGCCGTCGTCCGAGCGACCGCGGGCAGCCGCCGAGACCGATCGCGCAGCCGAACCAGCCGAACCTGCCGGAGAAGCGACGTTCGCCGACGCTGCCTCCGGCCTGGGCCGCGGCCGCCGCCCGAGATGGCTGTTCCTGCTGGCCGCCGTGGTCGCCGCCGGCCCGCTGGCATGGTGGCTGTGGGGGCCGCAGGCGCAGCGGCGGACCGCATCCCCACAGGCACCTGTCGTCCCGCCCGCCGGGAAGGTGTCGCTGCCAGGCGCCGGCGCCCCTGCGCCGCAGCCGGCCAGCGTGGAGCCGGCATCGCCGGCTGAGCCATCGGCTGAACCATCGATGGCGGAATCGGGAAGCGGCGCCGGTGCGGCCGCGCCCGGCGCGCCCCCGCGGCCTCTCGTCGTCCAGATCGTGACCACGCGGCCGGTGTGGGTGCGCGCCATCGCCGATGACGAGACGCGGCTCGGCCGCCTTGTCGCGGCGGGCGAGACGCTGACGTTCGATGCGGCGCAAGCCGTCAGCCTGCGCGTGGGCGACGCCGGTGCCGTGCGCGTGATCGTCAACGGGCGCGACCGTGGCTCGATCGGTCGCGACGGGCAGGTGCAGACGGTCCGCTTCGCGGTGGGGGAGCCGTAGGCCAGCGATCCGCGCCGGGCCATGCCACGCCCGCCGCCCGTCCCGGGCCGCCGCGCTATACTCGAGCCCGTGCTCACGCAGCCACTGCTGCCGCCTCAACCGATGCCATCGTGTTGATTGCCTTCGTCCTGTCGCTGGCGTTCGGGGCGCCGGCGGCCGTCACAGGTGTCGTGCGCGACACCAGCGGCGCCGCCGTTGCCGGGGCCACCGTCCTGGTTCGCGCGGGAGTCGTCACGGAGCAGGCCGTCACGCATGACGACGGCCGCTTCGACATCGGGGTGTCCGCGGCCGGTGATGTCGTCGTGACCGTGCGCGCGCCGGGCTTCGCCGATCGACAGGTGAGGATCCCCGCCGGCGGTCCGCTCGACGGCCTCGAGATCGTGCTCTCGCCGGCCCGGATCACCGAGTCGCTCACCGTGACGCCCATGCGCACGGAGCAGCGCCTGGGCGACGTGCCGGCCAGCGTGACCGTGCTCTCCGGCGACGACATCGCGCTGTCGCCGGCCGTGGTGGCCGACGATGTGCTCCGGCAACTGCCCGAGTTCAGCCTGTTCCGGCGGGTCAGCAGCCTGTCGGCGCATCCCACCGCGCAGGGCGTGTCGCTGCGCGGCATCGGCCCGAGCGGCGTCAGCCGCACGCTGGTGCTGGTCGATGGCCTGCCCTTCAACGACCCGTTCGGCGGCTGGGTGTACTGGAGCCGCGTGCCGCTGGCGGGCACGGAGCGGGTGGAGGTGGTCGACGGGGCCTCGTCGAGCCTGTACGGCAATTACGCGATGGGCGGCGTCATCAACATCCTCACCGCGCGGCCTGCGCCACGGTTCCTCGAGACGAGCCTCAGGTATGGGAACCTCGCCAGCCCGAAGGCCGATTTCATCGCCAGCGGCGTCAGGGGCCGGCTGGGCGCGGTGATCGACGCGACGGCGTTCTCGACTGGCGGCTACCCGATCGTCGCGCCCGGCGAGCGCGGCCTGGTCGACCGCAGGGCCAACGACCGGTTCGGCAGCGTCAACCTCAAGCTCGAGTACCGCGCCGGCGACGCGGTCACCCTGTTTGCGCGGAGCGGCTACTTCCGCGAGCGTCGCGACAACGGGAAGGCGAGCACCATCGACGGCGCCGCCGAGGCCAACAGCACGCGCTGGACGACGCTGGCCGGCGGGGCCGACCTGCTGCTGCCGGATGCCGGCACGCTGCAACTGCGCGCGTTCGGCGACGTCGAGACCTTCCGCAGCAACTTCCTCGCGGTACCGGCTGCCAGCCCGCCGCGCAGCGTTGGCCGGATGACGCTCGATCAGTCGGTGCCGGTACACGCTGCGGGCGGGTCGGCGCAGTGGGCCCGCACCATCGGCCGCGCGCACCTGCTCACCGCCGGCGTCGACCTGCGCCGCGTGGACGGTGACAGCCGCGAGGACGCGCTCGACGCTGTCACCGGCCAGCGGATCGTGACCCGCCGCGTCTCCGGCGGCACACAGACCAGCGCCGGCCTTTTCGTGCAGGATCTCGTCACGCCGGCGCCGAAGCTCGTCATCACCATCGGCGCGCGCGTCGACCGCTGGCGCAATCACGACGGCCACAACCTGGAGACGAACGTGGCGACAGGGCAGCTGACGGCAGGTCATGCGCCGTTGCTCGCCGGCCGCAGCGACACGGCGATCAGCCCGCGCGCCGGCGTGATGTACCACGTCACCGATCGCGTGTCGGCGTGGGGTAACCTCGGCTGGGGATTCCGCGCGCCCACGCTGAACGAGTTGTACCGCCAGTTCCGCGTGGGCACGGTGCTGACGCTCGCCAACCACCAGCTCGGGCGCGAGCGGTTGCTTGGCGGCGAGGCTGGGCTCAACGTGGCGCTGGCACGCGGCCTGACCTGGCGCGTGACCTGGTTCGCCAACCGCGTCGCCAACCCCGTGTCGAACGTCACGGTGGCCGTTGCCGGCAGCCAGATCACGCGCCAGCGCCGGAACCTCGGCGCGACGCGGGTCAGCGGCCTGCAGACCGACCTCGAGTACCGTGCCGGGCCGTTCGTGCGGGTGTCGGGCGGGTACGTGTTCGACCGGGCCCGCGTGAGCGCGTTCGACGCCGACCCGGCGCTCGTTGGCAACGTCCTCCCACAGGTCCCCACCCATCGCGCCACCGCGCGGCTGCTGTTCACCCACCCGCGTTACCTGACCGCAGCGCTGCAGGCGCAGTTCGCGGGCCGGCAGTTCGACGATGACCAGAACCGGTTCGTGCTGCCGCGCTACGCGCTGATCGACCTGCGCGTGTCGCGGGCGATCACCCGCGGCCTCGACCTGTTCGCCGGCGTGCAGAACCTTCTCGATCGCCAGGTGGTCGCCGGCCGGAACCCGACGACGATCGGCGCGCCGCGGATGGTGAGCGCAGGGGTCCGGGTGCAGTTCGCCCGATGAAGCGATTCCCGGCCCGCGCCGATATCACCACGTGATCGGCGGCCGCGGGATGGTCCCGGCTCCTGGGCGGGGCGTCCGGAGCGCGGCCGCCTTCGCGGCGGGGCAGGCGGGGACGTCATGGGGACAATCATCACCGCGCTCATCGTGATCGCGATCGCCGCGATGGTGTTCGGCACCCTCGGCCCGGGTGTCGTGCGCAAGGCGTCGCGTGGGGTCGCGCTCGCCGGCCTGCTGCTCTTCGGCCTGATCACGGTCGCGAGCCTCTACGGCATGGTCGCGCTCGGCAGCCGCGGCGGCGGCGTGCTGCTCTTCGTCGCCATCCCCGCCGGGATCATCGCCTGGCTCTTCTACCGCGCCTACACATCCTCGCGAGAGACCGAGGAGTTCCTGACGCTGCCGGCCGACGTGCAGTTCACGCAGACGCACGCATCGATCGAGGTGGAGATCGCCAGGCTCGAGCAACTGCTCGAGCGCGGGAGGTTGAGCGCCGAGGCGGTCGGCCGCGTGCGGGGCAGGTTGGCGGGGCTGCGGGTCATGCGCAACGCACTGGAGCGCGAGGGCTACGGCGCCACCGTTGGACCGATCCCCCCGCCGTGAACGGCCACGGCAGGCTGCAGCAACGCCGAGCGCAACGGCCGCGGACCGAACGGCCGTCACCGTGCCGGCGCTGGCGAACGCGGCGATGACCGACGGTGCGATAGAATGCGCGGGCCATCGTCACATGTCGCACGGCGCCGTCTTCCCGAGCACGGATGCGTCAGCCCGCCCGCGGACCCCGGAACGCGCGAGCGCCGGAAGCACCGGATGGACCTCGGCGGAGGGTGTTCCCGCGTTCACCGGGGCGGCGTCGGTCGACCTGTACCTGGAGCGCGAGCGGCGTCTCGTGCGGGAGGGCGTCGGCGATCTGCGTGGCCTGGCGGTCCTCTGCTGCGATTGCCGGAGCGAACCTGGCAGCACCCCAATCCTGCAATGGATGGACCGCCAGGGCGCGCGCGTGCACCGCGTCGACGTGCCGGCGCCAGCCGTTCGGCGGACGCATGCGGGGCGGGATCGCGCGGCGCCGCGCACGATGGTGGCAGAGGCCGCGGCGCTGCCGTTCGCCGATCGGTCCTTCGACGTGGTCTGCTGGATGGGGATGGCCGGCCCCCTCGACAGCGCCGCCATCGTTTGCGAGCTGGCGCGCCTGCTCAAGCCGGGAGGGCGCCTGGTCCTCCGGATGTCGAACAGGCGCGAACCCTTCCTGCGCGCGGCGTGGGGCCGGCTGAGGCGGCGGGCCGGCCGCGATCGCGGTGGCGGCGGGCAGCCCCGACCGCGTCGCGACGTCGCGCACGGGCTCGAGCAGGCGGGTCTTTCGCTGAGCCTGGAGAGTGGTTTCCCCTTCCTCCCGGGCTGGCTGCGGGCGCTCGATCGGTGGAGCCACGCCCGGGTACCGTCGCTGGCCCGGCTGGCGGCTGCGCTGGTCGCCTCCTTCGCCTGGCTCGACCGGCATGTTCCCGCCGTCGGCCGCCGCGGCGGCCCGATGGCGCTCGTCGCCGTGAAGATTCCGCGCGGCGTGGAGCACGTCGTCGACGCGCGAGGGTGCGATGCCGCGATGCTGCGATCGCCGGAGCGGCTGCAGGCGCTCTTCGCTCAGATGGTCGCGGACCTCTCGCTGCGACCGGTGAAGCCCGCGGCCTGGCACGTGTTTCCGGGACCTGGCGGGATCACCGGCATGGTGCTGCTGGCCGAGTCGCACCTGACCATTCACACCTACCCCGAATACGGGCTGGCCGCGATCAACCTCTATTCCTGCCGGGGCGCGCTGGCCTGGCCGTGGGCCGAGCGGTTGCGCGCGCACCTGGGCGCCCGCGAGGTCACGGTTCGCGACATCGATCGCGGCGGGCTGACCGCGCAACCCGCTGACCGCGCGTAGCGCGCGGGTTGCGGTGCGAAGCCTCCGGCAGCCTGCGTGTCTCCTTGATGTTGCGCCGCGAGGCTGTCAACGCGCAGGTTGCTCATGTTGATCCGAGCAACCCGCGCTCTACGGAGGGGGTAATCGCTGGTGGCGGGCGCGGACTTCACGGCACCTGTTCGTTCACCCAGGCGACCTCCAGCGCGGTGTCCTCGAACTGCACCTGCACGGGCATGGGTTGTCCGCGCTCCGTACGCACCAGGTCGAGAACCGCGCCCGCTGATGAATCGGTCGCCGGGCCGCCGCCGATGTCGGGGTCGTTGAGCAGCCGGACACGCAGCCTGCCGTCCCGCATGCGCGCCTGCACCTGGAATCCCAGGCTGGGCCCGATCGTCAGCGGCGAGCGAACACCTTCGGCGACGCGCATCTCGATCACGCGTCCGGTGGGGAGCCGGAACCACAACAGAAAGGTTGTGGCCCGTGCACCGGGCCGGGCCTCATCGCCAGCCGGCTGGGGCTCCTGACGCGCCACGGTCGTGGCCGGCGTCGTCTGGCCATCGATCGGTCCCGGCTTCGTGCGGAGTGCAAGGCCGTACCACGCGAAGACACCAAGCACGGCCAGCAGGATTCCGATCACGACACCTCGCACCGGCCGGCGCCACCGGCCGCCTCTCTCCGGAGAAGGGTTCACGACGGCAGCGGGAGGCAGGGCACTGGGCTCGGCCGCGGCGTTCGCGGCGCGTTGACGTGTCCACGCATCGAGTTCGTCGGGGAAGGCCGTCACCCCGCCCTGCACGCGCCCCGTACGATGGACCGGCATGCCGAGCTCCGCCGCGTAACGCTGTGCGCTGCGCGACGAGGTGCCCAGATACGCGGCAATCGCCTTCCAGCCTCGCAGCAGGCCACGGCCGACGATGTCCTGTTCGTCAGCGGACACGGCCGGCATCCTAGCGACAGCGGTCTTCGAGCGTCAATGTCCGGCCCGCCCGGCAAGGCGACAAGATGCGCCAGGAGCAGTGGAGGCCACGTCAGGTGACGTCGTGGCACGAAGTGTCGCTTGGCTCGGGTACCGGCATCCCCGAAAATTCCCGGCGACGACATGGCGTCGTCGTACGAAGAGGAGGCCGTGATGAGACAACCCCTGATGACACGCTCCATGCTGGCCCTCGCCGCCCTCATCGGTGCCGTGCTGGCCGGCGCGGCGACGCCCGTCCGCGCCCAGCAGGCCACGACGATCCGCGCCTCGTCGGAGGCGCTAATCCTGCAGGTGCAGGCCGGTGGCGTGCCGATGCGATTGAAGATCATCGACGGCGAGATGGGCCGGATCTCGGTCGGGGCCTTCACCCTCGGGCTGACGCCACGGCGCGCGGGCGACGCGCTCCGGCTCGTCGTCTTTGAGGTGCTCATCGAGGCGAATGGCGCGGAGCGGATCCGCGAGATCGCCCAGTCTCGCCTGCACCTGGCCGCGCCGGTTCGCATTGAACAGGCGCCGGTGCCCCTCGAGGTCCAGTGGCTCGACGCGTCCAACCTGCCGCCGTTGCCACCCGGCTGGAACACCGACCCCGGCCAGTGCAGCACCTGTCGCACCGAGCCGGGCGGCGACGCGGCCCCGCTCGGGCCGTGCGTCAGGTGTTGTGTCGCGTGCGACGGCGTGACGGCGTGTGCCTGCGAGGTGTGGATGAGTTGCGGACACTGCTGCTGTGACAGCGGCGCCTGCGGCCAGTGCATCGGCTGACCACCGCCTGCGGCAGCATCCTGGCGGGCACTGGTGTCGTGGGCGATTCCTGACCAGGGAGGACGCCAGGCCGGTTGGCGCCCGACGCGCCACCTGTGCACGCATCCCCGTTGGCGGGTATCGGTGGGTGTCCGTTCCAGCCAGGCGCAGCGCAGACACGCCAACCCTGCGAACCTCGGTTTGCACCCGGACGGAGGCGGTGGCCGGAGCGCGTCTCCCTGTCGATCCGAGCAACCCGCTGAACGCGCGTCGCGCGCGGGTTGCGGTGCGAAGCCTCCGGCAACCTGCGCGTCTCCATTACGGAAGGGCGCGCAACGCGCGCGAACTGGTGCTGAACCAGGAGATCGGGCTCGAGGCCATCCGAGCCCTTGTGAACTGGTGGAGGCGGGGGGAGTCGAACCCCCGTCCGAAAGCCGCTCCTCGCAGGACTCTACATGCGTAGCCGCGCTTGAAGTCTCACCTCACGCGTCGAAGCGCCGCGGAAACCGCGTGAGGCCAGTTCCGGAATGTCTCGCCGCGCACCGCCGGGAACCCCGGTGCGAAGCCAGCCTGCTCAATGACGCCCTTCACCGACCCGCAGGCCGTGTCGGCAAGGGCGCTCGCTGGTGTTAGGCAGCGAGAGGCAGCTGCGTGTCCGCAGTTACACTTGGTTTCCATCGGATTTGCGAGTCGATGGTGCTCGGCATGCATCCCGCGGATCCTGGCCCCCGTCGAAACCGTGACGCCCCCACGACGGCAGAAGACGGCCGCCAACCGGCGGCACGCCCCGACAGATCCGTGATCTGACCTGCAGCAGTGTACGAAGCGGGCGTCGCCGCGTCAACCCGCGAGGAATGAGGCACTTACCGCGCTGCTTCGCGGTTGACTTGGCCGATCCGCACTTCGCATAATGCCTGACAGGTCGTGCCCCCTTCACGGGTCTTCCATCATGTCCGAATCATCGCTGCCGTCGACCGAGTCGATTCTCGCCCAGGCCTCCGGCGAGATTGCGCGCGTGATGGGCGATCTCGTCGCGCACCTCTCGACCTTCCACGCACAGCAGCGTGAGGCGGATCTCGCGACGGCGCGGAGCGAGGCCGAGGAAACGCTGCGCCAGGCGCGCGAGGACGCCGAGACGGCACTGGCGCAGCGCGTCGCCGACGCCGAACGGACGCTGGTGGAAGAGGCCGTCGCCCGCGCACGCGCCGAGGCCGAGGCGCTGCGCGCGTCGTTCGAGGAAGCCGCCATCCAGCGACTGGACGAGGCCGAGAGGGCCGCCCACGCTCGCGAACAGGCCCTGCGCGCGCAACTGGTCGAACTGGAAGCCCGGGCGGCCACCCTCGAGGCCGAGCACGCCACCATGGCCGTGGCCACCCAGGCCGGCGAACGCGAGTGCCGTCTGGCGTCGATGGAGCGGCTGCTCCGGAGCATCGTGCGCGTGGACGAGTGCGCGTCGCTGCGCGGCGCGCTCGACGCGCTGGGCGAAGCCGTTGCCGCCGAGGCGCCGCGATCGGCGGTCTTCATCGCGCGCGACGACGCGCTGCGCGCCTGGTGCGCCAGCGGGATCGCGACCTGGCCGGAGATCTCCTCCACGGTCGCATGCGCGTTGTCCCAGGCAGGTCCCCTCGGCGAGGCCGTCGCGTTGCGGCAGCCGGTCAGCATCCATGCCGGCGCGTTCGGCCTCGACGCCTCCCACCCGCTGGCCGTCCTCTCGCTGGAGGGACACCACGCCGGCCTGGCCGCGCCGGTGGTCGTCGACGGGCGCTCGGTCGCGCTCGTCTACGCCGACGATGGCGGGGCCAGCGACCGTGAAGTGCCAGGATGCTGGCCGGAAGCAGTCCAGGTTCTCGCGCGCCATGCGGCGCGGTGCCTCGAGTCGCTCACGGCGCGACGCGCGGCGACCGTTCGGCTGCCGCACCCCGAGGCGGCGGGCCCCGAGGCGGCCGAAGCGCTGCCGATGGCCGCCGACGCCGAATCGGCACGCCGGTTCGCACGGCTCGTCGTGTCGGAGCTCAAGCTCTACAACGAGGCCGAGGTCGACGCGGGCCGCCGCGCGCGCGACCTGCGGACACGACTGGCCGGCCCCATCGGCAGGGCACGACACCAGTACGAGACCCGCGTGCCTGTTACGTTGCCCGGCCGTGACGATTACTTCGAGCAGGAACTGGTGCGCACGCTCGCCGAAGGCGACCCGGCGGTGCTCGACGACCACTTCGGCACCGGCACCTGACGCCTGATGTCCAGACCGATGACGCCGTTCCATCGCGAGTTCGCCATCGGGCCAGCGATCCGCGCGTGCTTCCTCCTGGGGCTGACGCTCGGGTTCGTCCTCATCGTCGATCCGATCCCCGCGCCCTCGTTGGTGACCGCGCCCGCGGTGGTGGAGGACAGGGGGCTCGTGCCCACCGCGCACGAGCCGTTGCCCGCGACCTGGGCCGAGTTGTGGCTGGTACCGGAAGCCGGCGTCCAGCCTGGCGCGGCCGCGCGCGCGGTGGCCGAGGCCGTGCGTCGCCTGGAGGCGGGCGATGCGGCCGGTGCGATCGCGGTGGTGGGACGCGCGCCGGCCGAGCCGGGCGGACTGACGGGGTACGCGGCGCTGGTCGCCGGCCGCGCCTATCAGCGGCTGCAGCGGGCCGGAGACGCGCGGCAACGCTACGAAGCAGCGCTCACGGTGGCCGGTGATGGCGCCCTGAAGGGGCTGTCGGCCATGGCGCTGGCCGAGGTGGCAGAGAGCTCGGGCGACACCGCGGGCGCGCTGGACTGGTACGTGAGGGCTGCCGCCGCCGGCGCGGCGCCACCCGATATCGTGCAGGCGGGCATCCTGCGGACGGCGCTCGCCGTTGGCGATACGGCGCGTGCCCGCGCTGCCGCCGCCGCGCTCTATTACGACATGCCGGCCAGCGACAACGCTGCCGCCGCAGCCGGCGCCATCACCGCGTGGAAGGCATCGGCCTCCGATGCGGACGCCAGCGAGTTCGCGGCGCGCGAGCTGAAGCGCGCGGACCTGCTGTTCGAGGCCCGCCGCTACGCGGACGCGCGGACTGCCTACGACGCCGCGCGCGCGCGGCTGACGGGCGAGGACGCGCTGCGCGCGCTCGTCCGCGGCGCGGCGGCCGACTTCCTGCTCAACCGCAACCGCGCGGCGGCCGATGCCCTGGCGCCCGTGCTCGACCAGCCGCCCTACGCCGCCGAGGCGCGCTACTACCACCTGCGCGCCGTGCGGGCGCTGGGGCAGCAGGACCGATACGTCGCCCTCGTCCGCGAGATGACCGATCGCTACCCGGCCAGCCCATGGGCGGCCGAGGCGCTCAATCACCTGGCCTCCACCTTCATCGTCGCCAACGAGGACGAGCGCGCCCTGGAGGTCTTCGCCCGCATCCTCGATCAGCACCCGTCGCATCGCCACGCCGAGCGGGCCGCGTGGAAGCTGGGCTGGGCGCGGTATCGGCAGGGACGCTACGCCGAGGCCTCGGCCACCTTCGAGCGTGGCGCCGCCAACGCGCCGCGCTCCGACTACCGGCCATCGTGGCTCTTCTGGAGCGGCCGCGCGCGCGAGCGGACCGGCGATGCGGCCATGGCCATCGCGCGCTATCGCGTGGCGGTGGCCGACTACCAGAATTCCTATTACGGCCGGTTGGCACAGGACGCGCTCACGCGGCTGCACGCCGCTTCCGCGCCGCCGGCGCCGGCGGGTCCGGCCGCGGCGGCCGATGGCGCGCCGGCCTCGCGCGGCGTCTCATCCTCCCAGCGGGCCCTGGTGCGGGAACTGCTCGCGGCGGGGCTGTGGGACTTCGCGGCGGGCGAGGTGGAGTTCGCCCTGCGGACATCGGGGCGCTCGGCGGCCCTCGAGGCGACGCTCGCGTGGATCCACAACCGGCGCGGCGATCTCCGCCGCGGGATCGGGGCGATGCGCCGCGCGTACCCGCAGTTCATGGCCGCCGGCGGCGAACAGTTGCCGGCTGCGCTCCAGCAGGTGATCTTCCCGCTCGACTACGGCGGGCTGATCGAACGCTACGCCCGCCAGCGCGATCTCGATCCGTTCCTCGTGGCCGCGCTCGTGGCGCAGGAGTCGTCGTTCCAGGCCGACGCGCGCTCGGTGGCCAACGCGCGCGGGCTTATGCAGATCATGCCGGCCACCGGACGCCGGCTCGCCCAGACCGAGCGCATCGCCCGGTTCACCACCGCGCGCCTCGTCGATCCCGAACTGAACGTGCGCCTCGGGACCCGTTACTTCGCCGGCCTCGTGGGCAGCCTCGGCGAGGTGCACCTCGCGCTCGCGAGCTACAACGCGGGGAAGTCGCGCGTCGACCGCTGGCTGGCCGATCGACCGGGACTGTCCTCAGACGAGTTCATCGACGACATCCCGTTCCCCGAGACCCAGAACTACGTGAAGCGCATCCTCGGCACCGCCGAGGACTACCGGCGGCTCTACGGCGAGACCGGGTTGAGCATCGTCACCGCCGGGAAGCCCTCTCCGCCGGTGCCGCCGGTGGTGTCGGTGGTCCGGCCGTCGAAGGGCGCCGCGGCGGCGAGGACGCCCGCGGCGAAGAAGCCTGCGGCGAAGAAGCCGGCGGCCAAGCCGCGCAGCACCACGAAGGCCACGGTGAAGAAGAAGACGCCTGCTGCGGCGCCGGGGGCGTCGAAACCGTCGGGTCGCGGCACGACCCGCCCGCGCCGGAGTTGACCGCCCGCGCCGGCCGGCGTCAATGGGCGCTGCCAGGCGGTCCCGGCGTCGTGCGGTTCAGCAGGAGCTTCATCTCGATCAGGTTGATCAGCGCGCGGCAGCGCGCCAGCACGCTGTCGTGCTCGAGCAGGGCCTGGCGCTCGATCGACTCGAGATCGAGATACTGCGACAGCGCGTTCACGAGGTGATCGTCGGCGAGGTTGTTCGGCACCTGCGTGCGGCCGCCCTCGACCAGCGGCGCCAGCAGCGCCTCGAGGCGCTGGCGCTGGTGCCGCAACTCGCGGCGCTCGGCGTCGGCCACGCCGTCGGGCAGCCATTGGACGCGCGCCACCCGGTACGGACCGTCGCCGTCCTCGCCCTCGACGCGAAACCGCGTGAACCCCCGCAGGACGATGTTGTAGCGCCCGTCGGACAGCGGTTCGACGTGCGAAATCAGGCCGGCGCAGCCCACGTCGTACACCGGCGGACGCCCATCGTAGCCGTCCTCCCAGCCGGGCCGCAGCAGCATCATGCCGATGATGCGGTCGCCCTCCAGCGCGTCACGGACCAGCGCGCGATAGCGGGGTTCGAAGACGTGCAGCGGCAGGAACACCGTCGGGAACAGCACCACGTCCGGCAGGGGGAAGAGCGGCACGAGGGAAGGATGAAGCACGGTTGCCGCCTCGTTCAGTGCACGGTACGCGTCTTGTGCGTCACGTAGTCCATGAGGACGTAGCGGCCGAGTGTCCGCGGGGTGGTGAAGTAGGCCTTGCCGCGGCAGATCTCCGAGACGCGTCGCACGAAGGCCACCAGGTCGTGGTCGCGGGCGAGCATGAAGGTGTTGATCATGATGCCGGCCCTGCGGCAGGCGGCCACCTCGGCGAACGTCTCCCGGACGATGAGCGGGTCCAGCCCGAAGGCGTTGCGGTAGATCCGCCCGTCGGGGCGCGTGAGCGCCGACGGCTTGCCGTCGGTGATCATCACGATCTGCCGCATGTCCTTCCGCTGCCGCTCCAGGATGCGACGCGCCACGCGCAGGCCCTCGCGCGTGTTGGTGTAGTAGGGGCCGACGCGCGATCGCGCCAGCCGTGACAGCGGTATCTCCTCGGCCGAGTCGTGGAACAGCACCACGTGCAGCGCGTCACCCGGGTACTGGCGCCGGATGAGGTTGGCGAGCGCCAGCGCGACGCGCTTGGCCGGCGTGAAGCGATCCTCGCCGTAGAGGATCATGCTGTGGCTGCAGTCGAGCATGAGCACCGTGGCACAGGAGCTCTGGTACTCGCCCTGGGCCACCATCAGGTCGTCGTGCCGCAGGTCGATGACGGGGCCCTCTCCGCCCGCGGCGACCGCGCCCCGGCGCACCGCGTTGAGCACCGTCGCGCTGGGATCGAGGTTGAGCGTGTCGCCGAACTCGTACGGCTTCGGCGCGCTGCCCGCCTCGACGCCTGCCGCCACGTCGCGCGTGTCGTGCCGGCCGAAGTGGCTCCGGCCGAGCGATCCGAGCAGGTCGCGCAACGCGCGGTAGCCGAGGAAGTCGAGCCCCTTGTCGGTGATCTCGAAGCGGGTGCGCGCGAGGTCGCGCCCCTCGCCGTCCGCTTCGCGTCCCTCGCGCGCGGCGTCGGAATCCGGCGATGGCGTGATGTAACCCGCCTGCGCCATCCGCTCCACCAACTGGTCCACGAACGCCTGGAGCCGCGCCATGGCGTCAGCGTCGGCCGAATCGCCCAGCAGGCGTTCGAGCGCGTCAGGCGACAGCAGGCCGCCGTCGAGCAGCGCATCGAGGATGGCGTCGTGAAGCGACTGGAGCGTGAGCTCGCCCGTGCCGGGGTCGTACGGGTCGTCGTAGCCGCTGGACAGCAGCAGGTCGGCGAGCCTCGACAGCAGTTCCTCGAGGTCGAGGCCTTCGATCTCGTCGCCGGTGTACTTCGTGTAGCGATACTTCACGCGAGTGCTGTCCAGCGTTCGGCCTGGGGCTAGTTGTAATACTTCTTCCGGTTCCCCGCCGGGCCGCGGGGTTCGGGCATCGGCGTCTCCGGGCGCGCCGCGTGCCGGCCCGGCTCGGCGGCCGCATAGCGCCAGTCGTCACCGCGCGAGATCTTCTTCAGCGCGTACAGGCCCTCGAGCAGGAAGTCGATCGCCGAGGCGAGTGCGGGCGCCGAGGCGTGCGTCATCAGGCCGGGCTGCCGGGCCGCGGCGTGCAGGCCCTGGATGGCGTCAGCCTGGGCCACCAACTCGTCGGCCGGCGTCGTGTCGGTGACCTGCAGGGTGCCGCCCATCTCGAACCAGTCGACCACGGTGCGCAGGTCGCCGGCGTCGGCGTAGCCGCCGAACACGGTGGCGACGGCGGCCCGGATGAGGTCGGTGGCGACGGTGCTGGCGCCGCGCAGCTCGCCCTCGTACTCCAGCTCGAACTTGCCGGTGATCGCCGGCAGCGCGGCGTAGACGTCGGTGACGCGCGGCACCACCACGTCCTCCCCGTTGATCAGCGCGCGGCGTTCGGCGTTCGACACCACGTTCTCCAGCACGCTGATCGGCAGGCGCTGGCTCACGCCGGATCGCTTGTCCACCTTCGAGTCGGCGCGTGCCTGGAAGGCCAGCTCCTCGACGATCTCGCGGACGTAGGCCGGCACGTCGAAGCGGCCGCTGCCCTCCGGGCGCGCCGGCGTGGCGTCGCGCGCGACCCACGACTCCTGCGCGGTGATGGCGATGGCGGCCTGCCGGCTCGCCGGGTAGTGCGTGCGGATCTCGGACCCGATGCGATCCTTGAGCGGCGTGATGATCTTGCCGCGCGCCGTGTAGTCTTCCGGGTTGGCGCTGAAGACCATCATCACGTCGAGCGGCAGGCGCACGGGGTAGCCCTTGATCTGGACGTCACCCTCCTGGAGGACGTTGAAGAGCCCCACCTGGATGCGGCCCGCGAGATCCGGCAGCTCGTTGAGGGCGAAGATGCACCGGTTGGCCCGCGGCAGCAGGCCGAAGTGCATCGTCAGCTCGTCGGACAGCTGCATGCCGCCGCGCGCCGCCTTGATGGGATCGACGTCGCCGATGATGTCGGCGATCGTCACGTCGGGCGTCGCGAGCTTCTCCACGTAGCGCTGATCCCGGCGCAGCCAGGCGATCGGCAGGGCGTCGCCCTCCTCGGCCACGCGCCGGCGCGCGTAGGCCGAGAGCGGCGCGAGCGGATCGTCGTTGACCTCCGACCCGGGCACGACCGGCAGGTGCTCGTCGAGCAGGCCGGTCAGCGCGCGCAGCAGGCGCGTCTTCGCCTGGCCGCGCAGGCCGAGCAGGATGAAGTGGTGGCGCGACAGGATCGCGTTGATCACCTGCGGGATCACCGTGTCGTCGTAGCCGATGATGCCGGGGAAGATGTCGCCGCCGCGCCGCAGGGCCTCGATGAGGTTCTCGCGCACCTCCGCGTGTACGGAGCGCCGCCGGAACGCGCCGGAGGCCACCGCGCGCCGCAGCTCGCCAAGCGTCGTGGGCTGCATTGAATTCGATAGTATCATGCGGGTTTCCGGCCGGCGGGTCGCGCCCGCCGCCCGCCGGCCCCGCCGTGCCCCGCGTCTTCGATCCCGGCCCCCTCGTCTTCGCCCACCGCGGCGGCCTCGCGCTGCGGCCCGAGAACACACGGGCCGCCTTCGATCATGGCGCCGGCTTCGGCGTCGACGGCTTCGAGTGCGACGTGCGTCTCTCGCGCGATCGCGAGGTGGTCGTGATGCACGACGCCACGCTCGATCGCACGACCGATGCGCGCGGGCCCGTCGCCGACTACACCGCGGCGGAACTCGCCCGGGTGGACGCCGCGGCGCGGTTCAAGGTGGAGGCGGGCGCGCCGTTCGCCCGGCAGGGCATCGGCGTGCCTCGCCTGCGCGACCTGCTGCCACGCCATCCGGACATGCGCTGGATCCTCGAACTCAAGGGCGAGGATCCCGGACTGGCCGCAGCCGTGGTCGCCGTCGTCCGCGAGCACGACGCGCTGGAGCGCGTCTGCTTCGGCGGGTTCGACGATGGGGTGGTGGCCGCCGTGCGAGCGGCGTGTCCCGAGGCGATCACCAGCGCATCGACAGGGGAGATCCGGCTCGCCGTCTACCGCGCGTGGCTGGGCCTGGCGCCCAGGGCGCCGCGGTTCCGGGGATATCAGGTTCCGGAGCGGTACGAGTCGACGCGCGTCGCCACGAAGCGGTTCATCCGCGTCATGCGGGCGGCCGGGTTGCCGGTGCAGGTGTGGACCGTGAACCACGAGTCCGACATGCGCCGGCTCTTCGAGTGGGGCGTACAGGCGGTGATCACCGACGTGCCGGATCTGGCCGTCCCCGTCGCGCGGGCGTGGAAGGCGGGCGCGGGAGGCGTCGGGGATCGGACGTTGTGAGACGGTCGTTCCACCACTGACTGTCACGTGCGAGGCTTCCGGGCCCGGCCCCGGCTACACTCCCCTGGTCGCCATGCGCCAGCCGCCGCCCGAACCGCCGCGCGAACTGCTCTCGGGCACCGTCGAGCGCGTCACCTACCACCACGAGGAGTCGGGTTTCTGCGTGCTGCGCGTGCAGGCGCGCGGTCACCGCGACCTGGTGACGGTGGTGGGCCATGCGGCCGTGGTGTCGCCCGGCGAGCACGTGCAGGCCAGCGGCGCGTGGGTCACCGACCGCACCCACGGCCGGCAGTTCAGGGCCACGTACCTGACCAGCGCGGCGCCCGACACCCCGGCCGGCATCGAGCGGTACCTGGCGTCGGGCATGATGCGCGGCGTCGGCCCGCACTTCGCCAGGCAGCTGGTGCAGGCGTTCGGGATCGACGTGTTCGGCGTCATCGAGCGGACGCCGGCGCGGCTGCGCGACATCCCCGGCATCGGCCCCCAGCGTGCCGCGCGCATCGTCGAGGGGTGGCACGCGCAGCGCAACGTGCGCGAGATCATGCTCTTCCTGCACGCCCACGGCGTCGGCACGTCGCGCGCCGTGCGCATCCACAAGACCTACGGCAGCGACGCCATCGCGCTCATCCGCGACGACCCCTACCGGCTCGCCCGCGACATCCGCGGCATCGGCTTCGTGTCGGCCGACCGCATCGCGCGCAGCCTGGGGGTCGAACCGTCGGCGATGACGCGCGTCCGCGCGGGCTGCGCCCACGTCCTGTTGCAGGCCCTCGACGAAGGGCACGCCGGTCTGCCACGCGAGGACCTGGTCGGCCGCGCCGGGCTGCTGCTCGGGGTGGAGACGCCGCTGGTGGAGGAGGCGATCGCGCTCGAGGTGCGCGACGGCCGGCTGGTGGCCGACGGGGTGGATGGGCAGCCCTGCCTGTTCCTTGCGGGCCTGCACGCCGCCGAGCGCGCGATCGCCGGCCGGCTCGCCGCGCTGCAGGCCGGCGCGCTCCCGTGGGCGCCGATCGACGTCGCGCGCGCGGTGCCATGGGTGGAGGAACGGCTGGGCCTCGAGCTGGCGGCGCAGCAGCGTGAGGCGCTGCGCCTGGCGGCGACCTCGAAGGTGCTGGTGATCACCGGCGGCCCCGGCGTCGGCAAGACGACGCTGGTCAACGCCATCATGCGGGTGCTGGGCGCCCGCGGCGTGCGGCCGGCGTTGTGCGCGCCGACGGGCCGCGCCGCCAAACGCCTGTCGGAGGCCACCGGCCTCGAGGCCCGCACCATCCACCGCCTGCTCGAAATCGATCCGCACAGCGGGCGGTTCCGCCGCGACGAGCGGCAGCCGCTCGAGCACGACCTGGTGGTGGTCGACGAGACGTCGATGGTCGACATCCCGCTCATGCACGCCCTGCTGCGCGCCGTGCCCGCGCGCGCCGCGCTGCTGCTGGTGGGCGACGTCGATCAGCTGCCCTCGGTGGGCCCCGGCCAGGTGCTGGCCGACGTGATCGACAGCGGGCGTGTGCCGGTCGCCCGGCTCACCGAGGTGTTCCGGCAGGCCGCCCTGAGCCGGATCATCGTGGCCAGCCACTGCATCAATCGTGGCGAGATGCCGGATCTCACGGCGCCTTCCGGCCCCTCGGATTTCTACTTCGTCGAGGCGGCCGACGCCGACGAGGCGGCGCGCAAGGTCGTCGAGGTGGTGCGCGCGCGCATTCCGCTGCGCTTCGGCCTCGATCCGGTGCGCGACGTGCAGGTGCTGTGCCCGATGAACCGCGGGTCCTCGGGCGCGCGCGCGCTCAACCTCGACCTGCAGAAGGCGCTGAATCCCTCCGCACAGCCGCGTCTCGACCGCTTCGGCTACACGTTCTCGCCCGGCGACCGCGTGATGCAGGTCGAGAACGACTACGACAAGGAGGTCTACAACGGCGACCTCGGGCTCGTGCGCGCGATCGACACGGTGCGCGAGGAGGTGGTGGTCGACTACGAAGGCCGCCTGGTCGCCTACGGCTTCGGCGAACTCGATCAGGTGGTGCTGGCCTATGCGACGACGATTCACAAGGCCCAGGGGTCGGAGTACCCGGCCGTGGTCGTCCCGCTCACCACGCAGCACTACCCGATGCTGCAGCGGCGGCTGGTCTACACGGCCGTCACCCGCGGGAAGCGGCTCGTGGTGATCGTCGGCCAGAAGAAGGCGCTGGCGATCGCCGTGCGCGGCGACGCCCGTACGCGTCGCTGGTCGAAGCTGCGGGAGTGGATGGCTGGCGCATGAAGGTCACCAGCCGGCGCCGCCCCCGCCCCCGCCGCTGCGCCCGCCGCCGAACCCGCCGAACCCCCCGCCGAAGCTGCCGCCGCCGAAGCTGCCGCCGCCGCCCCAGCCGCTCCAGCTCGATCCGCCCCACGTCGCCCCGCCGCGGGGCCACCCTCCGCCGCCCCCACCGCGCCGGCTGGCACGCATCATCAGAATCAGTCCGATCACCAGGAGCAGGACCAGCCAGGGCGGCAGCGCGATCCCGCCGTCGTCGCGGCGCGCGCGGGCCTCGCGCGGCACGTCGTCCAGCGTGACGTGGCGCGCGTCGGCGATGCGCGCCACGAGCCGCGTGGCGCCGGCGAGCAGCCCGGCGCCGTACCGGCCCTGCTGGAACAGGGGGCGCATGTAGAGCCGTGCCGTTTCGCCGGCGAAGCCGTCCGTGATGGTGCCTTCCAGGCCGTAGCCCACCTCGATGTGCACGCGGCGGTCGTCGACGGCAAGCACGATGAGCACGCCGTTGTCGCGCCCCTTCTCGCCGATGCCCCTCCCGTGGTTCTCGAAGGCCTTCACCGCGTAGTCGCGGATGTCGGCGAAGTCGGGCGCGACGCTGCGGACGGTCAGCACGACGATGACGTCGCCCGTGGCCGCCTGCAGCTGCCGGCTCAGGCGGTCGAGCCGCACCGCGCTGTCGGCGTCGATCACGTTGGCCAGGTCGCTGACGGGCTGCGTGAGGGAGGGCAGTTCCGCGGCGCGCGCCGTCGCGGTAGCCGCGGCCAGCAGGACGGCCAGCGTGAGGGCGAGCCGCATCCGCGCCGCGGCGCGCCGGTTCGCACCGGCGTCAGCGCGAAGTCCGGGCATCGAGATCGCGGGCGATGGCGTCCACGGCATCGAGGTAGGCCGGTAACAGGGACGCGGCCGTGTCGGCGTCAAGCGCAGGGCGCGCCTCGAGTGCGGCCACCCGGGCGACGACATGGGCCGAGAGGCCGGGAATGCCGGCCGCCGCCTCCAGCAGGCCGTCGACGCCCGGTGTGGCGATGCCGCGCAGGCGCGCGACGTGGGCGAGCAGTGCCGCGAAGGGCGGTGCCGAGGCGGCAATCAGCGCGGCCACGCGCCGCGCGTCGCCGCCCGCTTCGATGAAGCCCTCGCGCAGCTGAATCAGGATGCCCTTGGCCCACGCCTCGCAGGCCCGTCGCAGATCCTCCTCCGGTACCCGCAAGCCCTCGAACGGATCGCGGCCGAACACGAGGACGTGGTGGGCGATGATGTCGCCGTACTCCACGGGAAACGTATCGAGCGACCGCGCGAACTCCGCCGCACCGAGCAGCAGCGGCACGGCCACCCCGTCAGCGCGCCAGCCCTGTGCGCGCTGCGCGCAGGCATGAAGATCCTGGTACGACAGCCCGTCGACCAGCGCGAGCGTGCTGACCGGCAGCGCACCGGCGCCGGCCGCGTCCGGATGACGCACGCGCGGGCCATGAGCCACCAGCGCCAGCAGCCTTTCAGCGAAGATCTGCCGGAGATCGTCGCACAGGCGCGCGAGCGGCCTGACGAGCGCTGGCGGCAGATCCGGCCGCGGTCGCATCATGCGGCGATTGTAGCGTGGCCACGGCGACAGCCAGGCCGATGGTTTCGGGTTGCCGTCGGGCGCGCGGCCGTGGACAATGACCCACTGGATGCACCTGCGGCGCCTTACGGTGGGCTGCTTCGGCGGCGGCACCGGCATACCCAGCCTCATCGGCGGGCTCAAGCACAACCCCTGGCTGCACGTGAACGCTGTCGTCACCATGTTCGACGATGGCGGCAGTTCCGGGCAGTTGCGCGACGAACTGGGGGTGCTGCCGCCGGGCGACGTGCTGAAGTGCGCGCTCGCCCTGGCCCGCAACGAGGCCGAGGCCCGCCGGGTGCTGCTCACCCGCCTGCCCATGCTCGAACACGCGCGGCTCGGCGGGCACACCGGCGGCAACCTCCTGCTGTCGATGATGGAGCAGTACGCCGGCGACTTCCTGGCTGGCGTCGACGCGCTGCGCAGCGTGCTCGCGTGCGCCGGGCGCGTCTGGCCGATCAGC
The DNA here is from genome assembly GCA_039812685.1 of Vicinamibacteraceae bacterium. Lineage (GTDB taxonomy): Bacteria > Acidobacteriota > Vicinamibacteria > Vicinamibacterales > JAFNAJ01 > JBDIBB01. The sequence continues at coordinate 79,349 of JBDIBB010000002.1, read as the reverse complement.
ACCGAGCGCGCGGTGCTCTGTGCCGCCTACGGCGACGGCACCACCTCGCGCGGCGAGGTCGAGGTGGACGCGGGACAGTCGCACGGCCGCGACATCGACCGCGTCTGGCTCGAGCCGCCCGCCATGATCCTCCCCAAGACGGCCGAGGCGATCCGGCAGTTCGACGCGGTGGTGATCGGTCCGGGCAGCTACTACACGAGCCTGATGCCCATCTTCCTGGTCCGCGGGGTCCGCGAGGCCCTCGCCGAGGTGAAGGGGCCGATCGTCCTGGTGGCCAACCTGCTCACCGAGGGCTATGGCATGCGGGGGTTCACGGCGGGCGAGGCCGCCCGGCGGCTTGGCGCCGTGATCGGCCGCCGCATCGACGCGGTCGTGGTCAACACCGGCCGGCCAGACACCGAGGTGCTGGTCCGCTATGCCGCCGAGCACAAGGAACCGCTCGAGGTCGGCGATCTCCCCGAGGGCTGCGGGCTGGTGCTGGGCGAGTTCTGGACGCGCGGGATCGCCCGGCACGACCGGCGGCGCCTGGCCTACGCGATCTGGTCGGCGCTCTCGACCAGGCTGCTGGAGGAATGAAGCGGACCCCCGCCCCGGGAGAGCGCGTCGCCCCGGTTCCGCCTCCGCTGCCGCCGCCAGCCGTGCGCGGCGCGCGCGGCTCACGCGAGCGCGGTCGTCACCAGCGCCAGCAGCCGCCGCAGGCCCGCCTCCACGTCCGACCCCACGTGTACGCGCAACGCCCGCCGGCCCCGCTCGAAGAGCACCTGCAGGTCACCGGCCGCCTGCGCGGCCTTCACCACGCCGAACGTGTAGCGTTGGCCGGGAACAGGCAGATCGCGGGCGTCCTCGCACGTCACCTGGAGGAACACGCCCGTGTTGGGCCCGCCCTTGTACGCCTGTCCCGTGGAGTGGAGGAAGCGCGGTCCGAAGCCGAGGCAGGTGGCCACCCCGGTGCCGCGCGCCACCACGTGACGGATGTCCTGCAGCACCCGCTGGTGCGCGGCGTTCATCTCCACGTAGGCCAGCAGCGCGAAGTAGTCGCCGGGCTCGAGGCGACGCAGGTGCGTGCGCAGCAGCGCCGTCGCATCGGCGCCGGTCACGGCGGCCGGCAGCAGCGCCCGCGCGTTGGCGGTGTCGGCGTGGAAGGCGAGCCCGTCCTGGCGGAGGATCGGGGCATCGCCGGGCAGGCGCCCCGTCTGCTCGAACGCCGTCGTCAGGGCGCGGGTGGCCGCCTTGCTCGCTTCGACGTCCGGCTGGTCGAACGGATTGATGCCGAGCACGGCGCCGGCGACGGCCGTGGCGATCTCCCAGCGGAAGAACTCCTGGGCCACGCCGTAGGCGTCGGCCATCTCGATGTGGAACACCGGGTGCCCGGCGGCGGCCAGCGCCTGCAGCGATTCCTCGGGCGCGGCATCCCACGGCCCGGCCACGCGCAGCGACACGAAGACGCGATCGCGCGCGTAGGCGTCGACCGCGGCGAGCGGCTCCAGATCGACGGGGATGACGGCGACGCCGCGCTTGCCCGTCGATTCGGCGATCAACTGTTCGAGCCAGGCGCCCAGATCGTAGATTTCGGGCGAGGTCACGATCGTCAGCTTGTCGCGACCATCCCGCGCGGCCAGGCCGATGGCCAGCCCGAGTGCGACGCCCGGGTTGGCGAGGGCGTCACCCTGACGGCAGGCGTCAGCGATGGTCTCGGCGCCCGCCGCGATCCGCGCGAGGTCGAGGCGCATCGTGGCCGCCGGCACCAGCCCGAAGGGCGACAGCGCCGAGAAGCGTCCGCCGATGGAAGGCGTGCCGAAGAACACGTGCCGGAAGCCGTCCTGTTCGGCCACCTGCTGCATCTTCGACCCGGGGTCGGTGATGGCGACGAAGTGCCGGCCGGCGCGATCCGGTCCGACCACCTGGCGCATCCGTTCGAGGAAATACTGCTTGAAGACGTTCGGCTCGAGCGTGCTGCCCGACTTGCTGGCGACGATGACCAGCGTGCGCGCCAGGTCGACGTGCGAGTCCACGGTGGCCACCTGCGCGGGATCGGTGGAGTCGAGCACGTGGAAGTCGGGCGCGCCCGGCGTGTGGCCGAAGGTGAGGCGCAGCACCTCGGGGGCGAGGCTCGACCCGCCCATCCCGAGCAGCAGCGCGTGCGTGAACCCCTCGCGTGCGATGTCCTCGGCGTAGGGCCGCAGGGTGTCGACCGCTTCGCGGGCCATGCGCGGCCCGTCGAGCCATCCCAGCCAGCGCGATTCGTCGGTGTTGGTCCACAGCGAGGCGTCGCGATCCCAGAGCCGGCCGACGCGGCCTTCGCCGGTCCACTGCCGCGCGGCGCTCTCGAACTCGCGCTGCAGGCCGGCAGGCAACATGAGCCGCTGGGCGTTGATGGGTACCTCTGCAGCCACTGCGAACCCTCCTCGTGAGGCCGCGATCGCGCGCGGCGGGGTCAACGATATCACCGCCCGCCGGCGGTCGGGCCGGTGGACGGCCACCGGCGGGAATCGCTTGACTATAGGGGGAGGGGGTATGTGATAATCCGTGAGTCCGGCCGGACGGCCGCACTGGGAAGGAGCCCCCCGTGGACGAGAAGACCCTGACGATCGATGGCATGAGCTGCGGCCACTGCGTCGCGCGCGTGAAGAAGGCGCTCGAAGGCGTCCCGAACCTCTCGGTGGTCACCGTGGACGTCGGCCGGGCGAAGGTCACCACCGTGCCCGCCGGCCTCGAGAGCGCGATCGAGGCCGCGATTCGTGCCCTGGACGAGGCGGGCTATACCGCCTCGGTCGAGAAGTAGCCGCAGGCCGGCGCGCGCCGGCACAGGCTCATCGTCGGTCGCCGACATCGGCCGGTCGTCCATCGGACGGCCGGCTGCCGGGCACCTCCAGTCATGTCTGCCATCACTGAACGTTCCGCCATGCCCGAGAAGCCCGTTACGCCCGGGAAGCCCGCGCCGCCGGTGAAGCTCACCGTGCCCGTCGGCGGGATGACGTGCGCCGCCTGTTCGGCTGCGGTGCAGCGCGCGCTGTCGCGTCAGGCCGGCGTGCGCGAGGCGAGCGTGAACCTCATGCTGAAGAGCGCCACGGTCGTCTTCGATCCGTCGGCGGTCTCGGCCCAGGGCCTGATCGACGTCGTGCGCCGGACCGGGTACGAGGCGCACCTGCCGCTAGGCGACGAGGATGCGTTTGCCGAACAGGCGGCGCGCGATCGCGAGGCCGAGACCGAGTATCGCGGCCTGCGCCTGAAGGCGCTCGTGGCGATCGCCGCCGGCGCCGTGGCGATGGCCGCCTCGATGCCGCTGATGCGATCGGCCGGCCATGCGTCCCACGCCGCGCAGGGAGGCGATCCGTTCATGCGCTGGGTGATGGAGCGGCTCGAGCCCGCGCTGCGCGCCGCGACGCCCTGGCTCTACGCGATCGATCCGCAGCGGCTGTCGTGGTTCCTCCTGGCGCTGACGCTCGGCGTGATGGGCTGGGCGGGCCGCCACTTCTACACGCGGGCCTGGGCCGCACTGCGTCACGGCAGCGCGAACATGAACACGCTGGTGGCGGTGGGCACGCTGGCCGCCTTCGGCTATTCCACGTTCGCCACGGTTGCGCCGGGCTTCTTCCTCGCGCACGGCCTGGCGCCGGACGTCTATTACGAGGCGGTCGTCTTCATCATCGCCCTCGTCCTCGTCGGCAACACGCTCGAGGCGCGCGCGAAGCAGCGCACGGCGGCGGCGCTGCGCGGCCTTGCCGCCCTGCAGCCGCGCACGGCGCGGCTCGTCGACGACGGGGGCGAGCGCGACGTGTCGATCGACGAGGTGCGCGGCGGCGACACGCTGCTCGTGCGGCCGGGAGAGCGGGTGCCGGTCGATGGCGACGTGCTCGAGGGGACCAGCGCCGTCGACGAGTCGATGCTCACCGGCGAGCCGACGCCAGTGCCCAAGCGCCGCGGCGACCGGGTGATTGGCGGCACCGTGAACGGCACGGGCGCCTTCACCCTGCGTGCCACCACGCTGGGCGCCGATTCGGTGCTCGCGCAGATCATGCGGCTCATGCGCGAGGCGCAGTCGACGCGCGCGCCCATCCAGCGGCTGGCCGACCGGTTGAGCGCGATCTTCGTGCCGGTGGTGGTCGGCATCGCCCTCGTGACGCTCGCCGTGTGGCTGCTGGCCGGCGGCGAGGGCGCGCTGGCGCACGCGCTGGCCGCGTCGGTGGCGGTGCTCATCATCGCCTGCCCCTGCGCGATGGGGCTCGCCGTGCCGACGGCCATCATGGTCGCCACCGGCCGCGGCGCGTCGATGGGCCTGCTCATCAAGGGGGGCGAAACGCTGCAGCGCGCCGGCGAGGTCACCACCGTGGTGTTCGACAAGACGGGCACGCTCACCGAAGGGCGGCCCGCCGTGGTGGGTGTGTTCCCCGCGACGGGCGCCGCGGGCGAGGCCGGCGCCGATGCGGAAACGCTCCTGCTGCGTGTGGCCGCCTCGGTCGAGGCGGCCTCCGAGCACCCGCTGGCTGCGGCGATCCTCGCGGCGGCGCGTGACCGGGGCATCGACGCGCCCCGGGCCGAGGCCTTCGCGTCGATCACCGGCCGCGGCGCCCGCGCGCGGGTCGAGGGTCGGGAGGCGCTGGTGGGCAGCGCGGCGCTGCTGGCCGGCGAGGGCCTCGACCTCACGCCCGTGGAGGCCGCGTCGGCGCGCGAGTCGGCACTGGCCCGCACGGTGGTGCACGTGGCCTGGGGAGGCCGTGTGCTGGGCGTGGTGTCGGTGGCCGATCCCGTGAAGGCGCACGCCGCCGGAGCGGTGGCGCGCCTGCGGCGCATGGGCCTCGACGTGGTGATGCTCACCGGCGATCAGCACGCCACCGCCGAGAGCGTGGCACGCCAGGCCGGCGTCACGCGTGTCGTCGCCGGCGTGCTGCCGCAGGGCAAGGTGGACGAGATCCGGCGCCTGCAGGCAGGCGGCGAAGCGGTGGCGATGGTGGGCGATGGCATCAACGACGCGCCGGCGCTCGCGCAGGCGCACGTGGGCATCTCGCTCGGCACCGGCACCGACGTGGCCATCGAGGCGAGCGACCTCACGCTGATGCGGGGTGACGTGCGCGGCGTGGCCGATGCCATCGCGCTCTCGCGCCGCACGATGCGGACGATGCGGCAGAACCTGTTCTGGGCGTTCGTCTACAACGTCATCGGCATTCCGGTCGCCGCCGGCGTGCTCTATCCGGCGTTCGGCGTCCTGCTCAGCCCGGTGCTGGCCAGCGCCGCCATGGCGTTCAGCTCCGTGAGCGTCGTTACCAACAGCCTGCGGCTGCGCCGTGCGTCGCTCGAGTGAGGGACGCGATGCGCCAGCCCGCGACGCGGCGAGGCCGGGATCGCGCCCGCGCGCGGCCCGTCGCTGACGCCGCCGCCGGCGCCCGCACCTCATTGGAAGGATCGACATGTCACGACGCCGACAATCCGAATTGCCGGAGCCATCCATCCGCCAGGCCGAGTGCGCATGCGAGGCGGGCGAGAGCGGACGCCATGCGGTCGCCGTCGACGGCGCCGTGAAGCGGCGCGCCGTCACCCGCCTGCGCCGCATCGAGGGACAGGTGCGCGGCCTGCAGCGGATGGTGGACGAGGAGCGTTACTGCGCCGACATCCTGGTGCAGATCTCCTCAGTGCAGGAGGCGCTGCGCGCGGTGGCCCGCGAACTGCTCCGCAACCACCTCAAGTACTGCGCGACGGCCGCCATCCGGCGTGGCCCGGCCGAGGCCGAGGTGATGTACGACGAGATCGTCGACCTGTTCCACAAGCACCAGCGGTAGCCGGGCGCCTCGCGCCGCCGGTCACGCGGCGGCCGGACCGGCGTCCTTCGGGCGCACGAACCGGTCGTAGACGACGAGCAGCGCCGAGGTCAGCAGCCCGGCGCCGGCGATGACGAACCACATCTCGTGCGGCTTCTGCCGCACCTCGCCGAAGTAGTGCAGCAGCCGCCCGGCGCTCGGCCCGGCCAGCAGGTAGCCGATGCCGATCGGCAGGAACGCGTAGCCCATGAACAGGCCCTGCTGCCCGGGTGGCGCGAGCCGCGAGATGTACTCGTAGTAGCGCGGCGCCTGCACCACCTCGCCGATGGCCAGGACGATCAGCGCGACGACGATGTAGGGCACGTCCGAGCCGAGCGTGAGCGCGAGCCAGCTCAGGCTGGAGATGAGCACGCCCGCGATGATGGCGGCAAACGCCGGCACCTTCCGCGTCACGTAGTTCACGATGAAGGTGAGGAGAATGACCGTCGTCGCCTCCACCGACAGCAGGCGGTCGATGTTGGCGTCGGGATCGACGTAGGTGCGCACGTAGATCGGCAGCGAGATGTACTGCTGCCAGAACACCACCCAGAAGCCCGAGAAGATGACGAGGAAGCTGACGAACTTCACGTCGCCCAGCACCCGGACCAGGTTGCGCAGCGCCTCGCCCGCGCTCGCCACGCGCGGCGCCGAGGCATCCACGGCGGGCTCCTCGTAGAAGAGCAGTGTCACGACCGCCATGGCGAGCATCGTGACCGCGCTCACGAGGAACACCTTCTCGACGCCGACCGACGTCCGGACGAAGGAGGCCGCCAGCGGACCGATCGCGGCGCCGATGTTCACCACCGTGTAGTAGATCGAGTAGCCGATCGAGCGGACGTTCTCCTTCGCCGCGCGCGCCGTGGTGCCGACGACCACCGGCTTGACCACGGCCGGGCCCATCGCGGGGATCAGCATCACCAGGTGCATCAGCGCGAACAGCGGCAGCGCCTCGCGCACGCCGGCCATCCAGGGCGCCGACAGCGACCCCAGCAGGAAGTTGCCGAGCGCCAGCAGGACGAACGCCCCGGCCAGCGTCGGGCGGAACCCGAAGCGATCGGCGGCCGCGCCGCCGATCACCGGCATGAACCAGACGACGAAGCCGTAGTAGCCGATGAGCCAGGTGGCCTGGTCGGTGCTCAGGCCCAGGTATTCGTGCAGGTAGATGGCGAGCACCGCCTGCGGGCCGTAGTAGGCGAGGCGCTCGAACAGTTCCGTGAGGTTGGCGACCCAGAACGGCCGCGAGAAGCCGTCACGGATCTCCTTCCACCGCTGCGACAGGGGCACCTGGCTGCAGGTCCGGGAGGTCGCGTCCTGGCTCATGGCGCGCGAGTCTATCACCGCGGGCAGGACCTGGACACGGCCGACCGCGGGCCCATGACAGGTGCCTTGTCGGGGCGGGGAGGCGAGGCCGGCGGCACGGGAGTTGTGTCTACGCGGGCCGGAACCTCGTCAGGCGCGCCGCGACATCGTCGCGCAGGCGTTCGATCGCCGAGAGCGCGAACGCCACCGGATCGAGCGAGGGATCCTCGACCAGCGGCGTGAGGTCCATGGCGTAGCTGGCGAACTCGGCCTGGTCGGTGCCGTGGCTGGCGGCGTAGGTCGCGTTGCCCTTGCGGCGTCCCCAGGTGGCCAGGTCGTAGCGCTTGCCGCCCGAGATCTGCGAGTCGAAGACGCCGACCAGGGCCATCTGCAGGTTCTGGTGCGCCGACAGATCGAAGGTGATCTTCTCTTCGTCGCGCAGCCAGTCGAGGTTGCGCCACACCTCGCAGCCGTACAGTCTTCGCGGCCGCGACGCGGCCGCGACGCGGCGGATCGCCGCGATGGCGCGCCACGCGACGGCGATGTGCGTGTCGTGCTTGTCGCACAGGTTGTGGGTGTAGACCACCTCGGGGCGCGTCGCCTCGAGCACCCGCACGAGGTCGTCGACCGGCCGGGGTTCGCGCGGATCCTTGACGGCGGCGCTCGGGTGGTCGAGCAGGATGGCGGCGGCGAAATCGCCGACGAAGGCCGCCTTCTTCTGTTCGACACGCCGGATTGCCCGCATCATCTCGTCGGTGTACTGCCCGTAGAGGCCCTCGCGCGGCGAGCCGGCCCCGTCGGTGACCACCACGCCGGTGAACCACCGGTCGGGCCGCTGGAAGCATTGCAGGATGCCGTCGGCGGCCATGATCTCGAGATCGTCCTGGTGCGCGCCGATGGCCAGGTGGGTGGTGCGCGCCAGGGCCTCGGCGGGCGGCAGTCCATCGGGGACGTAGAGTTCGGCGGTGGGCAGGCTGAAGGTCATCGCGGTTCTCCGGCGCGCGCGGGCAGGCTGGCGGCGGCCACCGACTGGCCCACGCGGCGGTTCTTCTCGTCCGGCAGGTGCAGGGCGATCCGCCCGGCCAGCTCGGGGAACTCGAGGGCGAGCACGCGCTGTGCCTCGCCGATCAGGATGTCGCCGCCGCGGCCCGAGGTGCAGCGGCCGAGGATCAGCAGGTGCCGGACGTCGTAGCGCCCGGCGTAGAGCGCGACCGTGTAGCCGAGATACACGCCCATCGTCTGCCAGATGGCCGCGGCGCCCGAATCGCCGGCTTCGAGGCGGGCCTGCACGAACTTCAGCCGGCCGGCCGGTGCCAGGTCGGGCGGGACATCGATGCCCGCCAGCGGGGCGAGCCGGAAGACGCACTGCTGCGAGAAGTAGCGCGCGCCCACGCCGCGGTCGCCCGACCACTCGTCGGCGGGCGCGCCGGGCTGGTAGTCGACCGGCGCGAACGCGAGCTCGTTGAGCCAGCCCGTGATGTTGCCGTCCGCGTCGACGTAGCCAGCCGCCTCGCTCGACCCGAGCGCCACGCCGAGCACGCTGTTCTCGCCCAGCGACATCGATCCGGCGAGCGCCGTGACGTCGCCGTCGTTCACGACGACCAGCGGCACGCCGAGCTCCGCACGAATGCGGTGGAACAGCGAGCGCACCTCGCCGAAGCGATCCCGGGGCACGCCGCGGAAGAGCGAGGCCATGCGCACCTCGTCGTTGATGTAGACGCCGGCGGCGCTGCCGCCCACGGCATCCAGCCGCGGCATCTTCGACGCCGCCGTGCGCAGCGCGGCCATGATCTCGCGATGGTGGTAGGCCGGGTCGGCCTGCGCCGACGGGGCCCACACGACCTCCTCGGAGTAGACAGCCTCGCCGTCGATCACCGCCGATGCCTTGCGATCGGAGGCGCCCAGGTCGAACCCCACCCGGCAGCCGTCGAGGTGACGGCCGATCGGGCGCGGCGCCTCCACGGCCGCCGGCACCGCATCGGCCTCGCACGCGATCACCGTGAACGGCCGGCCGAAGACGTCCTCGCTCATGAAGCGGTGATCGAAGGCGCGCGCGCCGCCAGGCGAGTAGGCGGCGGCCAGGGCGCGGCCGATCGCGGCCGGCCCGCCGACCCACGCCCGCCACCCGCCCCACTGCCACAGCAGGAACTTGAACAGGCGCTCGGCGTAGTGGACGCCCTCTTCGAAGCGCGGATGTCGCTCGGGCACGACGCGCGTCTCGACGCGCGACCGCGCGCCGTCGGCGCGTTCCAGGGCGAGGACGAGCGGCACGCCGTGGCCCGACGCCTCGAGGTCGGCGAGCCACTGGCGGTGGGCGAGCGCCGGTGGACGGAACCCGGGATCCAGCGGCGGGACGATGCGCGGGGCGACCAGTTGCAGCATGAATGGCGCGCACACCGCGGCGACGGCCGCGGTGCCGGCCCTGGACAGGGGCGCGCGTGGCGATCATACGCCGCCGCGCCCCGGCACGCGCGGGCACGGCCCCTTCACAGGCAGGCGTGCCAGGGGCGACAATCGGAGGGTGCGGATCCTCCTGATTGGCACCTATGAACTTGGCCGCCAGCCGTTCGGCCTGGCATCGCCGGCGGCATGGCTGCGCCGCGAGGGGCATGACGTCCGCTGCATCGACACGTCGCGCACCCCCCTGTCGACACGCGATCTCGACGATGTGGCCCTGGTGGGTTTCCACCTGCCGATGCACACCGCCACGCGCCTGGCCCTGCCGCTCATCGCCCGCGTGCGCGAGGCGGCGCCCGGCGCCGCGCTCTGCGCCTACGGGCTCTATGCGCCGGTGAACGAGGGCCTGCTCCGGGAGGCCGGCGTCGACGAGGTGCTCGGCGCCGAGTTCGAAGCCGACCTCTGCGGGGTCGCCGCGGGCGAGCGCGCCGATGGCCCGGCCGGGCGCCTGCCGCGGCTCGACTTCGTCGTCCCCGACCGCAGCGACCTGCCGCCGCTCGAGCGCTACGCACGGCTGAGGCTTCCCAACGGCGCGCGTCGCGTGGCGGGCTACACCGAGGCCTCGCGCGGCTGCCTGCACCTGTGTCGCCATTGCCCCGTGGTGCCCGTCTACGGCGGACACCTGCGCATCGTCTCCGCTGACGTGGTGCTGGAGGACGTGGCGCGACAGGTGGAGGCCGGCGCCCTTCACGTGACCTTCGGCGACCCGGACTTCCTCAACGGCCCGCGGCACGCGCTGACGATTGTCGAGCGCCTGGCGCAGCGCTTCGGCGGCCTCACCTACGACGTCACCATCAAGGTGGAGCACCTGCTGAAGCACGCCGCGCTGCTGCCGCGCCTGCGCGACACCGGGTGCCTGTTCGTGACCAGCGCCATCGAATCCTTCGACGATCGGGTGCTGGCGCGGCTGGCCAAGGGACACACCGGGGCCGAGGCCGAGCGGGCCATCGCGCTGTGCGAGCAGGCGGGCGTGCCCCTGGCGCCCACCTTCGTCGCCTTCACGCCGTGGGTCACTTTGGAGGGCTACGGCCGGTTCCTGCAGGCGATAGCGGGCCTGGGCCTGATCGAACGCGTGCCGTCGATCCAGCTCGCGTTGCGGCTGCTGATTCCGGCTGGCTCACGGCTGCTGGATCTGCCGGAGATGCGGGCGATGGTCGGGCCGTTCGACGCGCAGCGACTGGTGCACCCGTGGCCGCATCCGGAGCCGGTGATGGACGGGTTGCAGGCCGACGTCGAGCGGTTCGTCGCCTCGCGCGCGGGCGCGCCGCGCCGGGAGATCTTCGAGGGCGTGGTGAACCTCTTCGAACTCCACGCGGGCGGCCGGCTGCCGCGGCCGCCCGACGTGCCGGATCGTGCGGCCATTCCCTGGCTCGATGAACCCTGGTACTGTTGAGCGGAGCCCACGCGAGAGCAGGTGGCTCTCGTCTAGCCGTTCGTGGTGGACGTGCCGCGCAGCCGCGGGACGCGCGCGGCGCCCGGCATGCGCCTGGCGGCCCGCGCCCGCATTCGCCCAGATCGATGACTGACGCCGAACACCCGGGGCCGACCGCCTCCAAGCGCATTCTCTTCTTCACGGCCACCACGGGGTACCAGGCGCGGGCGTTCGAGGAGGCCGCCGCCTCGCTGGGCGTCGACCTCGTCTACGCCACCGATCATTGCCATCGCCTTGGCGACATCTGGCGCGACGGGGCGATCGCCGTGAAGTTCCACGATCCCGATCTCTCGCTCAGGCGGGTACGGGACGCCACGGCGGGACGGCCGGCCGATGGCGTGGTGGCGGTCGGCGATCGCCCGGCGCGGCTGGCGGCCCACGTGGCGGCCACTCTGGGGCTGCCCTTCCATCCGCCCCAGGGAACCGAGGTGGCTGCCAGCAAGCTGCTCACGCGGGGACGGTTGATCGCCGCGGGCCTGCCCGTGCCGTGGTTCGTGTCGATGCCGATCGATGCGCCGATGCACGAGTTCGCCGCGCGCGTGCGGTTTCCGTGCGTGGTGAAGCCGCTGGCGCTCTCGGCCAGCCGCGGCGTGATGCGCGCCGACACCCCGGACGAGTTCGCGCAGGCGCTGGCCCGGCTGCGCCGCATCCTGCAGAGCCCGGACGTGCGCGTGCAGCGCGATCCCGCTCACGACGAGGTGCTGGTGGAGGGGTTCGTGCCGGGGCTCGAGTACGCGCTCGAGGGCGTGATGGAGCGGGGCGCGCTGCGCGTGCTGGCGATCTTCGCCAAGCCGGTGCCGCTCGACGGCCCGTTCTTCGAGGAGACCGTCTACGTCACCCCGGCGGGACTCAACGAGGCGACCCAGCGCGGCATGGCGGAAACCGTCGCGCACGCCGCACTGGCCATCGGCCTGCACCATGGCGCCATCCACGCCGAGTGCCGGGTGAACGAGCGCGGGATCTTCGTGCTCGAGGTGGCGGCCAGGCCCATCGGCGGCCTCTGCGCCCGGAGCCTCCGCTTCCGGTCGCCGGATGACGAGACCGAGTCGCTCGAGCACCTGCTGCTGCGCCATGCCTGCGGGCAACCGCTCGACGGCTTCCGGCGCGAGGCGGGAGCCTCGGCCGTCATGATGCTGCCGGTACCCGGCCGGGGGTTCTATCGCGAAACGGCAGGGGTGGAGCAGGCCCTCGCCGTGCCGGGGATCACCGACGTGATCATCACGGCCAAGCCCGGGCAACTGCTCGAGCCCCTGCCCGAGGGGCACAGCTACCCGGGCTTCATCTTCGCGCGCGGCGCGACGCCGGAGGAGGCAGTGCGGGCGGTGAACGACGCCCACGGCCTGCTCAGGTTCACGCTCGATTCGGCACTGCCAATGGCCTGATCCACCGGCGCCATCCCAGGCCTGTCCATCCCTGGAGCCAGGCGCGGGCAGAGCGCGGAGATCGCCGCCGGCGACTGGCAGCCGGCCGCCGGGGCAGCGCCACGGCAGGCGGCCGCCGCCGGCCGCCCGCCGCGTACCGCGGACCTACTTCGACCTGGGGGGCACGTAGCCGGGCGGCAGCGCGGCGTTCTCGCCGAAGAAGAAATCCTCCATGTGCTTCTGCACGAGTTCCCGGGCCTCCTTCTGGAACGGCATCAGGCGGTACTCGTTCAGGATCATCTTCATACGCTCTTCCCAGAGCGCCCACGCCTCGGCCGACACGTTCTCGTAGATGCGCTGGCCGATTTCACCCGGCCACGGCGGCTCGTCGAGGCCGGGCAGCGTCCGCCCGAGCTTGACGCAATTCACCATGCGGGGGCCCGATGGGGTGCCCGCCGATCCTTCGTTGCTCATCAGTGCGACTCCTGCGGCGCCGCTCGCGTGCGCCAGGCCGCATCATCCTATCAACCCCGATGGCGCCTGGTCGAGCAGGTGCCACCGGTCCGCGAGCTCGGACCCCGGTTCGCCCTGCGGGCGCCATCGGTTCGCTCGATGATGCGCGAGCATACAACTCGACTGTAGTGAATCTGGGCAGTTGTGTATTGAATCACGACGATTAGCCATGGCTGGGTTCGAAGGCAAGACGGCCGGTTGTGTCGGGATCTCGCCTGAAAACGGCCGAAATTACTGAGCTGGGCCGCCGCACCACGATGGCATCCGGATTGATCTCTGCCATGGCAGACAGTCGTTGGCAGACGCCGCCGACCCCGTTCCCAACCTGACTCGCGTCGAGACGGAAGACAGGAGAATGACAGTGAACGAGATCCAGAACCCGGATGCGCCGGCCGCTCCCCGCCCCAAGCTTCGTCGTGGGTTCGCGTCGATGTCTCCCGAGAAGCAGCGCGAGATCGCCAGCAAGGGCGGTCGTGCAGCTCACGTCAAGGGCACGGCCCACGAGTGGACGTCGGATGAGGCACGCAATGCCGGCCGCAAGGGCGGCATGATCAGCCGCGGCGGCCGTGGCCGCCTGCCCGAGACCACCGCCGAGCCCCAGGCCTGAGCGACATCCGCTCCCGGCGCCTCGCGCCGGCGGAGTGTCTTCCTGCCTGCTCCCGCCAACCGCGCCGGTTCCACCGTGGTGGACCGGCGCGGTTCGTTTCGGACGTGTCCCGCCTGAGGCCGTACCGGCGGTGCGATGGCCGATCGCACCGGAGACGCCGGTGAAGGGCGTATCATCCTTCGCGCAGGAGGGGAGCACGTGCGCATCAGACATGCAGGACTCGCTATCGTCGGGCTCGTCGCGGTGTTTGTGTTCCTGGGTTCGCCGCGCCCTGCGGCACAGGAATCCGGGCCGGATCGCACGGCCGGGAGCCGCGATTCGTTTGGCCCGCTGACGTTCCGTTACGTGGGTCCGCCGGGGAATCGCGCGAGCGCGGTCGCCGGCGTGCCAGGCGACAGCAACGTCTACTACGTCGGCGCTGCCTCGGGCGGCGTGTGGAAGTCGACCGACGGCGGCACCCGCTGGCGCCCGATCTTCGACGAGCAGACCGCCCAGTCGATTGGGGCCATCGCACTCGCGCCCTCCGATCCGAACGTCGTCTGGGTGGGGACGGGCGAACCGTTCATCCGCTCCAACGTGTCGGTGGGCGACGGCATCTACAAGTCCACGGATGCGGGGAAGACCTGGACGCGCATGGGCCTCGAGAAGACGGGGCGCATTGCGCGCATCCTGATCCATCCCACCAACCCCGACGTCGTGCTCGCGGCGGCGATCGGCCACGCCTATGGCCCGCAGCAGGAGCGTGGCGTGTTCCGCACGGCCGATGGCGGGAAGACGTGGACACGCGTCCTGTTCGTCAACGAGGAGACCGGGGCGTCGGACATCGCGATGGATCCCGTGAACCCGGACAACGTGTTCGCGGGCACGTGGCAGATCGACATCAAGACGTGGGGCCGCGTCAGTGGCGGACCTGGCAGCGGCGTGTTCGTGTCGCGCGACGGCGGCCTCACCTGGAAGCGCCTCGAGGGCAACGGGCTGCCGGCCTCGCCGCTCGGCAAGATCGCCGTGTCGGTCGCGCCCAGCAACCCGAACCGCGTCTACGCCCTCATCGAGACGGGGGAGCGCGGCTCGCTCTGGCGCAGCGACGATGGCGGCGAGCGGTGGCGGAGGGTCAACACGAGCCGCCTGCTGAACGAGCGCCCGCACTACTACACGCGCATGCTCGTCATGCCCGACGACGCCGACCAGGTCTACTTCCCGTCCAACGGCATGGGCGTCACCTACGACGGCGGCGAGACGACCGACCAGGTGCGCTGGGGCGGCGACAACCACGACATGTGGGCCGACCCGAAGAACCCGAAGCGGATCATGATCGCCAACGACCTCGGCGTGATGATTTCCACCACTCGCGGCGAGGAGTGGAACATGATGCGCCTGCCGATCGGGCAGATCTACCACGTCGCGACCGATACGCGCGTGCCGTACTACGTCTACGGCCAGATGCAGGACTACGCATCCCTGCGGGCGCCCAGCAACAGCCTCTCCGGCGGCATCCACCCCAGCCTCTGGACGACCACCGCGGGGTGCGAGACCGGCTGGAACATCCCGGATCCGGTCGATCCCGACATCATCTGGGGCGGCTGCTATGCCGGCGTGGTCGAGCGCCACGATCTGAAGACGCGGATGTCACGCACGGTGAGCCCCTGGCCCGAGCGGACGATGGGCGCGCCGGCCGGCGAGATCAAGCTGCGGATGAACTGGACCTTCCCGATCGCGATCTCGCCCCACGATCACAACACCGTCTACGTCGGCAGCCAGTACGTCCACAGGACCACCGATGGCGGCCAGACGTGGCAGGCCATCAGCCCCGATCTCACGCTGAACGACCCGTCGATGAAGGGTGACTCTGGCGGGCTCACCGTCGACAACCTCAGCGTCGAGTACGCGGGCACGGTCTTCTCCATCGCGGAGTCGCCGATCGAGAAGGGCGTGATCTGGGCCGGCACCAACGACGGCCAGGTGCAGGTGACGCGCGACGGCGGGGCGACGTGGACCAACACCACGCCGAACATCAAGGGGCTGCCGCCGAAGATGAACGTCAACAGCGTGGAGCCGTCGCGGCACGCGCCGGGAGTCTGCTACGTCGCCATCGACGGGCACCAGGTGGGCAACTTCGATCCGTGGCTTTTCAAGACGGCCGACTACGGCCGGACGTGGACGCCGATCACCGGCGGCATCGAGAAGGGGCCGCTCAGTTACACGCACGTGCTCCGCGAGGATCCGAAGCGCCAGGGGCTGCTCTACGCCGGGACGGAGAACGGTCTCTTCCTGTCGTTCGACGACGGCGCCACGTGGCGGCCGTTCCAGCAGAACCTGCCACACGCACCGGTCTACTGGCTCGAGATCCAGCCCCACTTCAACGATCTCGTCGTCGGCACCTACGGGCGCGGGATCTGGATCATGGACGACGTCACACCACTGCAGCGGCTGACCGACGCGCAGCGGCAGGCGCCCGTGACGCTGCTCGAGCCGCGGCCAGCCTACCGATTCCGGAACGTCGAGCGGCGCGACCTCGCGCCGTCCGGCGCGGCCATGGGACGCAACCCGAACTACGGCGCGTCGATCGACTACTGGCTCGGGGAGGTGCCGAAAGGCGACGTGACGCTGACCATCTCGGACGCCGGCGGCCGGCCGATCCGGACCATCCGCGGCTCGAAGCGCCAGGGACTCAACCGCGTGTGGTGGGACCTGCGCCACGAGCCGACGCGAGAGGTCGAGCTGCGGACGACCCCGCCAGGCAATCCGGAGATCTGGACCGAGAAGCGCTTCGTCGGGAAGGAGACGCGGCCGGTGCTCTACTACGGCATCGATACGCCCAAGCGCGGCCCGCTCGTCGCGCCGGGAGCCTATGCGGTGAAACTGTCGGCCGGCGGCCGCGAGTTCTCCGCGACGGTCACGGTGCTCAAGGATCCGAACACCCCGGCGAGCGAGGCCGACGTGGTGGCCTCCACGAAGCTCTCGCTCGACATCTACGAGCGCATCAACGAGGCGGCGGACCTGATCAACCAGATCGAGTGGTCGCGGAAGCAACTCGAGGACATGAGGAAGGCCGTCGGCGCGCGGCAGAAGGCCGGTGCCGCCGACACGAAGGCGACCCTCGAGGCGATCGACGGCCTGGACGCGCGGCTGCGCGCCGCCGAGGACAAGCTGCTGCAGCCGACGATCGCGGAAGGCGACGCGAAATCGTTCCGCGGCGCGATGAAGCTCTACCTGCTGTTCGTCTGGCTGCAGGCGGAGGTGAGCAGCGGCGGAGGCGACGTCGCGGGCAACTCGGACTACCCGCCGACGCAGCCGC
The DNA here is from genome assembly GCA_039812685.1 of Vicinamibacteraceae bacterium. GTDB lineage: Bacteria > Acidobacteriota > Vicinamibacteria > Vicinamibacterales > JAFNAJ01 > JBDIBB01. The sequence continues at coordinate 62,593 of JBDIBB010000002.1, read as the reverse complement.
AGATCGAGGTCTACCGGAAGCTGACCGGAGAACTCGACCAGGTGAAGGCCGAACTCAGGGCGGTGTACGACAAGGACGTGCCGGCCTTCGAATCCGCGATGCGCGAAAAGGGCGTGGGACGGCTGGTGATGCTCAGGTGAGCGACGTCAGTGACGCCGCAGGCCCGCGACGAACAGCGACACCGCCTGCCCCTCGAACTGCGCGCCGACGATCCGGCTCGCCTCGACGCGCGCGTCGTTGAAGCAGGCGCCGGCGCCGAGGTCGGTCGCCGTGTCGGGGGCGAGCGCATTGGCGGTCGCCCCGTTCAGCGTGCTCTGCCGCCAGAGCCCCTTCGGCAGGCTCACGGTGCCGGGCGGCACGCGCTCGGTCAGGTGCACGCGGCAGTGCACCTCGCCGAGCGCGTTGTGGACGCGCACGGTGTCGTCGGCACCGATCCCACGTGCCGCCGCGTCGTCGGGATGGAGCCAGAGCGACGCGGCCTCGGCCGGTAACTGCCCCATCGTCGAGCTGATCGTGTGGTCGCTGGCGGGCGAGATGAGCGCCAGCGGGAACTCGGGGCTCCCGGGATCGGGCTGGTAGCCGTAGAGGCCGGCCGGCGCGTCGGTCGCCGCTTCCACGGGAAACAGCCGTATCTTGCGATCGGGCGTGCCGGGAAACACGTCGTGGAACTGCACCGGCCGCGTGCCGAAGGCGGGATAGCCGGGGCGCCCCTGGAGCACCGCTTCGCCCAACCCGGCCGGCAGCGCGGCCGCCACCCGCAGCAGGGCGATCGTCTCGGCCTCGTCGTCCTCGCTGGTCGCGGTGACGCCCAGGCGGGCCGCCAGCCGGGCGAACACCTCTACGTTGGGCCGTGACTCGCCCACCGGCTCGATGGCCGGCTTCACCATCTGGACGCCGTAGGCGCCGTAGCCCGTCGAGATGTCGTAGTGCTCGAGAAAGGTGGTGGCCGGCAGCACGATGTCGGCGAACGCCGCCGAGTCGGTGCGCACCTGGTCGAAGACCACCGTGAAGAGATCGTCGCGAGAGAGGCCCTCGATCACCCGGCGCTGATCGGGCATGGTGGCGACGGGGTTGCAGTTGTAAACGAACAGCACCTTCACCGGAGGATTCTGCGGCTCGCACAGGATGCGGCCCAGCCGGTTCATGTTGAGCAGGCGCGTCGGCGGCTCGGCCACGTCGATCCACGCCTTGTCCTGGAGGCCATACGCGGCGGAGTTCCCCAGCGTGTAGCCGCCGCCGCGCACCCCGAACCGGCCCGCGACGGCCGGAAGCGCCAGCACGGCCAGCACGGCGTTGCCGCCGTTGCGGTTGCGCTCCAGTCCCGAGCCGCAGCGGATGACCGAGGGGGTCCGCTCCGCATAGAGATCGGCGAACCGGCGCAGCGCGGCCGTCTCGATGCCCGCGACCTCCGCCGCCCGCTCGAGGCTCCACGGGAGCGCGGCGGCCCGCAGGTCGCCAGCGCCTGTCGTGTGTCCGGCGAGGAACCGCAGGTCGGCATGGCCCTGCTCGAACAGGTGCCGGATGACCGACAGCGCCACCGGCAGGTCGGTCCCCGGCCGGATCGGCAGGTGCAGGTCGGCCAGGCGGGCCAGCTTCGTCTGGCGCGGATCGATCACCACCAGCGCGGCGCCCCTGGCGCGGGCCGTCGTGATGAACGGCACGAGGTGCATGCCGGTCGTCGTGGTGTTGGCGCCCCAGATGACGATCAGCCGCGCGTCGACGTAGTCCTCGTAGCCGACGCCCGGCATCTTCCCGTACATGGCCTGCGCCGCCGCCCCGGTGGCCGCGGCACACACGGTGCGGGCCAGGCGCGAGGCGCCGAGGCCGCGAAACAGCACGGCGTCGGCACAATCCTGGCTGAGCAGGCCGTTGGAACCGCCGTAGGAGAAGGGCAGGATCGACTCGCCGCCCCACTGCGCCCGCGCGCGCTCGATCTCCTGCGCGATGCGCTCCAGCGCGTCGTCCCAGCCGATGCGCGCGAAGTCTCCCCGGCCCTTCGGGCCCTTGCGGACGAGAGGGTACCTCACCCGGCGCTCGTCGTAGACGTGCGCGGCGAATCCCCGCACCTTGGCGCAGATGAAGCCGCCGGTGGTCGGCGTGGCCGACGATCCGCCAATGGAGCGGAGGCGCCCGTCTTCGACCGTCACGCTCAGCGAGCAGTTGTCGGGGCAGTCCAGGGGACACGAGGTGTCGATCGTGCTGTGCCCCCAGTGCAGGCGCTTGGAGGTACTCATGGGGGGAGTCTAGCAGTCCGTGGCGAAAGTGGTGCTGCATTCGACGGGCGGGGCATCCCGGCTGGCGGCGTTGCTCCTCCCTCAAATACTGGCCGTATTCTCGGTCGTCGCGCCTGGCCAGCCGGGCGCCGCGCCCGTCTCGGTGCGACGCGGCACTTCCACCACGGACTGCTAGCAGGCGACCGTGCCGGCGCAGGGCGTTCCATCGGGCGCGCCCTGTGCCTCACGACGTTGGGTCCGGAACCCCAGGGACTTCAAAGGCCGGGTCATGGGCGCGGCTCTCGCGCCGCCCGCCGGCTCAGGATTGGGGTCGGGTCTCGGGGCGAACCCGGATCCGATCGCCGTCCGCGAGGTCGCGCAGGGCCTGGAAGGGTCCGCTGACCACCACCGCGCCCTCCTCGAGGCCGCTCACTTCGATGGAGAGGCCACCGATGATGCCCGGCGTCACCGGATGGAAGACGGCTACGCCATCCTTCACGAGGAACACGCCCGGACGATCGCTGGTGTCCGCGGCCGCGGCGGCCGGCGCCGCCCCCGGCCGCAGCACCACCGATTGCAGCGGGACGGTCAAGGCGTTCTGCCGCTGGTCGGTGAGGATCTCCGCGTCGCAGGTGAGGCCCGGCCGCAGCGCGGCGTCGGCGTCATCGAGCCGCACGACGACGCGGAACTCGCGGGCGGCAGCCTGCGTGCCGATCACCGGCAGCGCGCTGGCGCCGATTTCGACGACGCGTCCGGCCAGGCGCCGATCCGGGATTGCTTCGAGGACGATGGTGGCGGGCTGGCCCAGCGTCAGCCGGAGGACGTCGGCTTCGGCCACCTTCACTTCCGCGTCGATGGCGCTCAGATCCGACACCGTCATCAGCGTGGTGCCGGGCTGGTTCTGGATGCCGACCACCACCATCTCGCCTTCGCGCACCTGCAGGCGCGACACGATGCCGTCGATCGGGGCGGTGATCTCGGTCTTGCCGAGGACGTCACGGGCGCGGTCGGCCTGGGCGCGGCTCTGCGCGATGCGCCGCTGGGCGGCGTTCCACACGCTCTGTGCCCGGTCGAGGGCGGCCTGCGCCGCGCGCAACTGGGCGGTGGCGCTGTCGGCGGCCGCCTCGGCGGCGTCGAGTTCGGCCTTCGGGGCGAGGGCCTGCGCCTGCAGTTCGCGGGTCCGGGCGATGGTCAGCAGCGCCTCGCGGTTGCGGGCCTCGGCGCCGGCCAGATCGGCGCGCGCGGCCTCCACCGCGCGGTCGGCGGCGATCGCCTCGGCGGCAAGTGCCTCGACGGCGGCCTGCGCGGCCGACACGTCGGCGCGCGCCTGCACGGGATCGATGCGGGCGAGCAACTGGCCGGCGCGCACGCGGTCGCCCTCCTTCACCGGCAGGGCCACGATCTTCCCCATGACGTTCGAACCGATGTCGGCGTAGCGCGTGGCGACGATCTCGCCGGAGGCGGTGACCGTCGATCGCAGCACCGGCACCCGGCGCGCGGGTTCGGCCGTCACGTCCAGACCGGCACGATGGCTGCGCCGCACCGCCAGCGCGAGCACCGTCGCGACCATGGCCACCAGCAGCAGGATCCATCCGATTCGACGCATCGACATCACTCCGTCATGGGGATCGTCACGCCCGTCTGCATCCGGTCGGCGTGAGGGGGCAGGCGCGCCGCGGGATCGCACGGCGCGCGCCGCGGGCGGCAGGCCGATTCTCTCACGTTAGAATGTCGGGGCGAAGGGCGTGTTCCCGGCTGGCCGCCTCATGACGACGACGCGTTTCTTGCTGCAGGGAGTGGCGGACGCGCAAGTGGCGCAGGCCATCGGCGCGCTGCGCGCCCACCCGCTGCGCACGGGGCTCGGCATGCTCGCCATCGTGGTCGCCGTCGCCACCATGGCGATCGTGACCGCGGCGCTCGACGGCGTACGGCAGTTCGCCGAAATCAGCGCGGCACGGACCTTCGGCAGCGACACGTTCGTGATCGCCCAGATCGCGTCCTCCGGTTCGGTGAGCCGGAAGGAACTCGAGCGGAAACTGGAGCGCCATCCCGCCCTCACGCGCGATGACGCACGGTTCCTGGCGCGCCAGGCCGCGGGCCGCGTGATCTACGCCCCCAGCACGCAGCAGGTCGCGCCGGTGAGCGCCGGCGGCCGCACCTACGACAACGCGGCGATCGTCGGCACCTCGGTGGAGATGGCGCTGATCCGGGATCTGGGCATCGAGGGCGGCCGCTTCTTCCAGCCGTACGAGGAGACCGCGGCGGCGCTGGTGGCAGTAATTGGCGCCGAGGTGGCCGACGCGCTGTTTCCCGGCCGCGACCCGCTGGGCGCACGCATCCGGCTGGGAGGTCGCGGCTTCGTCATCGTCGGCGTGCAGGGACGGCTGGGCACCTCGGGCGGCGCCTCGCTCGATCGATACGTGTGGGTTCCGCTGCGGGCCTTCGAGCGCGTGTTCGGCGCGCCGGCCACGCTGCAGGTCTTCGCCCGGGCCGCCGGCGGCTCGACGACGCCGGCGGCCGAGGATCATGCCGTGATCACCATGCGCGCCAGACGTCAGCTCGGTCCCGGCAGGGAGAACAACTTCGACATCCTCTCGCCCGAGGCCGCGCGTACCTTCGTGTTCCGCGTCACCCAGCGCATCGGCGCCGCGGCGCTGCCGATTTCGGCGATGGCTCTGCTGGCGGCCATCGTGGTCATCACCAACACCACGCTGGTGTCGGTGAGCCAGCGGACCCGCGAGATCGGTGTACGGCGGGCACTGGGCGCCCGGCGCGGACACATCTCCCGCGAAGTGCTGGCCGAGTCGCTGCTGGTGGCCATCGCGGGCGGGGTGCTGGGCCTTGCCGCGGCGTGGATCGTGGTGCGCGCCGCGGCCGGCGCCTCGGGCCTTCCCCTGGCGATCGACGACGCCACCGCCGTCTGGTCGCTGCTGGCTTCGGGAGCGAGCGGACTGGCCGCCGGGTGGTATCCCGCGCGGCGTGCGACGCGCGTCGATATCGTCACCGCCATCCGGGCGGAGTAGGGGACACATCGTGCAGTCGGACGCCTCAGCCTTCCGCCGCTGGCGCACTGCCCTCGGCGAGTCGGCGGCGCTGGCCGTCGACTCGCTGCGCACGCAGCCGGCCCGATCCGCGCTCGCCATCTTCGGCATCGTCATCGGCATCGTCACCGTCGTGCTGGTGGCCTCGGTGCTGGCGGGCGTCCGCAACTCCATTGCCGAGATGTTCCGCGATCTCGGCACCGACAACGTGTTCGCCTTCCACCTGAGCGGGGATCCTTACCAGCCGGCGTCCGAGCGCGAAGCCCGCAGGCTGCCGCTCGAGCCGGCCTTCGCGGGACCGATCGCGCGCCTGGGTGAGGCCGTGCGCGAGGTGGCGGTGCAGGTGATCGTGCCAACCGTCGTGTCGGGCCGCGCCCTCACCGCGCGCGCCGGCGGCACTGAGGTGGATACGCTGCTCGTGGAGGGCGCCTCGCCGAACTTCTTCGAGGTGGTCGGGGCCGAGTTCGCGGCGGGACGGCCCTTCACCGACGTGGAGGACCGCGTCGGCGCGCGCGTCGCGGTCATCGGCAGCAACCTCGCCACCGCGCTGTTCGGTACCGGCGCTCGCGGCCGCACCGTGGGGCGGACCTTCGTGCTGGCCGGCGCGACCTACTACGTGGTGGGCGAACTCGCCCCGCGCAAGGGCGGGTTCTTCGGCGAGAACCGGCAGGACGCGGTGATGTCGATTCCGCTGGGCACCACGGCGCGGCAGTTCCCGCAGGCCGAGAACACCGTGCTCTACGTCCGGGCGAAGCCAGGACGCCGCGAGCAGGCGCGCTCGGAGACCGAAGCCATCCTGCGCCAGTTGCGCGGGCTCGCGCCCGGCGAGGAGGACGACTTCCGCCTCTCCTCGGCCGACCAGATCATCGCGCAATTCGATCGCGTGAGCGCCGCCATCGGCGGCGTCACGCTCGGCCTGGCCGCCATCAGCCTGTTCATCGGGGGCATCGGCATCGCCAACGTGATGCTGATCAGCGTGACCGAGCGCACCCGCGAGATCGGCGTGCGCCTGGCGGTGGGCGCGCGCCGGCGCGAGGTGCTGCGGCAGTTCCTGCTGGAGGCCGTGCTGCTCTCGGCCATCGGCGGCGTGGCCGGCCTGGGGCTGGCCGCGGGCATCGGCGTCGTCGTCACCGTGCTGGCCCCGGCGTTCTCGGCGATGCCGCCGCTCTGGGTGGTGGCCGGCGGACTGCTGGGGGCGGTTGGCACGGGCGTACTCGCCGGCTACTGGCCGGCGGTCAGGGCCGCCCGGCTGGACCCGGTGGAGGCATTACGGTACGAATAGAAGACAGGCGCGGCGGCCAACCGGCGGACCGCGCCGCGCCGCGGCGTGCGCGGCGGTCGAGGTGCTGGTGTCGAAGGAAGCGCCGTTTCCATTGCCTCTGCGGGCCACAGGCCGGCCGCGCGTCGTCATCGTCGGCGGCGGTTTCGGGGGGCTCAGCGCCGCACGGGCGCTGCGTCGCGCCCGCGTGGACGTCGTGCTGGTGGACCGCCGCAACCATCACCTCTTCCAGCCGCTCCTCTACCAGGTGGCGACGGCGGGTCTCTCGCCGGGCGATATCGCATCGCCCATCCGCTACGTCCTGCGCGGTCAGCCGAACGTCCAGGTGCTGCTCGCCGAGGCGCAGGCCGTCGACGTCCAACGCAAGGTGGTACGGCTCGACATCGGCGACCTGCCGTACGACGCCGTCATCATCGCCGCCGGGGCGACGCATTCCTACTTCGGTCACGACCAGTGGAGCGCCGCGGCGCCCGCGCTCAAGACGCTCGACGATGCGCTGACGATTCGGCGGGAGGTGCTGCTGGCCTTCGAGCGGGCCGAACGGACCGCCGATGGGCGGGAGCAGCGCCGCCTGCTCACGTTCGTGGTGATCGGCGGCGGGCCCACCGGCGTGGAGATGGCCGGCGCGCTCGCCGAGATCGCCCGTCACGCGCTGCGCAGGGAATTCCGGGAGATCTTTCCCGAATCGGCCCGGGTGGTGCTGCTGGAGGGCGCACCCACGCTGCTGGCGGCGTTTCCCGAACCCTTGCGCCGCTACGCCGAGGAGGCGCTGCGCGAGCTGGGCGTGGAGGTTCGCCTCGGTGCCCAGGTGACCGAGGTGGAGCCCGGCCGGGTGCGCATCGGCGAGGAGACGATCGACGCGGCCACCATCATCTGGGCCGCCGGCGTCGCCGCCTCGCCGCTCGGTCGCGGGCTGGGCGTTCCGGTCGACCGGGCCGGGCGCGTGAAGGTCAGGCCCGACCTGACGATTCCCGGCCGTGACGACGTCTACGTGGTCGGAGATCTGGCGGCGTTCGACGCCGGCGATGGACGGCTGCTGCCCGGCGTCGCGCAGGTGGCCATGCAGCAGGCCGCCTGGGCCGCGCGCAACGTCCTGGCGACGCTGCGCGGGGCCCCCCGCGCGCCGTTCGTCTACCGCAACCTCGGCAACCTCGCCACGATCGGGCGCGCCCGTGCCGTGGCCGACCTCGGCCGCGTGCGGCTTCGCGGATCCCCCGCGTGGCTGTTCTGGCTGTTCGTCCACATCTGGCAACTGACGGGGTTCCGTAATCGCATCGTGGTGTTCGTCCAGTGGACGTTCGCGTATTTCACGTACCAGCGCAGCATCCGGCTGATCACCGGCGACGAGACCGCCTCGTCTGTCCGGCCCTCGGCGCCCTGATCGCCGGCGGCCTGGCGGCGGCGGCGTGGATCGGTCCCTGGGATGGGACGTTCGTCGAGCGCCATTACTCGCTCGGCCTCTACGCCTGGTGGCAGCCCCGGCTGACGGGGCTGACCAACCGCCTGCCCTGGGCGATGGCCGATCCGCTGCTGGCCCTGGTGCTGGCCACGCTGGGCTGGCTGGCCGCGGCGCCGTGGCGCCGCGCCGCCACGGGCGCGAGGCTGCGGATTGCGCTGCGTTCGACGCTCATCCTGGCGGCGCTGGCTGGCGCCGGCACGACGTGGTTCCTCGCATCGTGGGGACTCAACTACCGCCGGGCGCCGCTGGCCACCCGGCTCGATCACGATCCCGCGCGCGTGGACGAGGCGGCGGTGCGCCGTGCGGCCGCGACAGCCGTCAGCGAACTCAACACCCTGTACGCCGGGACCCACGACCGCCCATGGGCCGAGGGTGAAGCCCTTCGCGCCGGGATGGCGCCGGCGCTGGCCGAGGCGCTTCGGGAAATCGCGCTGCCCGACGGGTTCGTCGCCGGTCTCCCCAAGCGCACGTGGCTCGGGCCATGGTTCGAGGCGGCCGGCATCGCAGGCTTCACCAACCCATGGTCGCTCGACGTGATCATCGTGCCCTCGGCGCTGCCCTTCGAGCGGCCCGCGATGCTGCTGCACGAGTGGGGACACCTGGCCGGGCTGGCGCACGAGGCGGAAGCCGGGTTCATCGGGTGGCTCGCCGGCATGCGGGGCACGCCCCAGGTGCGCTACAGCGCGTGGCTCGACCTGCTGCCTCACCTGACCGCCATGCTGCCGCTGCCGGCGGCGAAGGCGGTGATGGCAGGGCTGGATGAAGGACCACGTGAGGATTACCGGGCGATCGCTCGCCGGCTCGAGCAGGTGCGCCCGATGGTCCGTCACGTGGCCTGGTCGGGTTATCGCCGGTTTCTCGAAGCCAACACCGTGGCGGAGGGACTGCGCAGCTACGATGGCGTGGCGAGCCTCGTGGTGGGGACGGCATTCGATGAGGGCTGGCGGCCGCGCCTTCGAGGGCGCGGCCAGCAGCCACGGCAGGTCCCGGAGCGTCAGCCGGGGCAGTAGCGCGAAGAGCCGGTGGCGGTCCCTCCCGGCTCAGTTGGCCGCGCCGCCCGACAGGCGAACGCCGCCGTTGACCGTTTCCAGGCGCACCCTGGGCCCGCCCCCGTTGAGCCGGCCCTCGAGGCGGCGCCGCGACGACTCGGTGGTCTCCACCGACAGGCCCGACGTCGAAATGCCGCCGTTGGTGCAACTCGCGGAGATGTCGGCCCTGGCCGTGGCCGGCAGCGTCAGGGACACGCCGCCGTTGGTGGTTGACAACTCGACACCGTCGGGGTGCACGGCGGTCACGGTGAGATCGACGCCGCCGTTGGTGGTCGATGCCCGCACGCGACCGCTCAGACCCTGACCCGACACGCCGCCGTTGGTCGTGGTGGCCTCCACCGGGCCATCGAGGCCGTTCAGCCGGACACGCCCGTTCGTGTTCTCGACCTTCACCGCGATGCCCGCGGGAACTTTCACGAGGTACTTCACCTCGACGCCGCCCAGGTTCCAGCCAGGGGGCGTCTTCGTGCGGAGCCGGACGCGGTTCTCGCCGGCATCCACGACGATGTCCACCTTCTTCAGCAGTTCACGTGCGGCCTCCTCGCTCGAGGCCCTGGCGATGCGCTCCGCCTGCACCTGCACCTGGCTGCCGTCGGTGCGCTCGACCTCGATGCCCCCGTTCGTGTTCTCCAGTTCGAACTGGCCGTTGGCGGCCAGCGTGAAGGTCCTGTCCCACTGGTCGCGCGCCTCGGCACGAAAAGAGGCGGTGGTGAGTTCGCAGGCCGTCAGCGGCCAGGTGACGAGGACGGCGGCGGCCAGACCGAGCAGGTGTTGGCGGGCGAATCGCATGCGGTGACCTCTCCCTTTCACGCCGTGCATAGACGGTGTCGTCCATCCAGGGGTTCATGGCCGAGGGTGCCGGCGCCCGGGTCCGGCGGCGGTCCGGGCGGGCCCGTCGCCGCGGCCCGACAGCCGCAGGAACGGGATCCCGCTTACGGAACCGTAAGGCTTCGCCACGGGCCCCGGCCGATGATTGCACGTTTCTGGCCGGAATCGGCGGATCTCCGGCACGCGCCCTGGGGCATGCGGGTTGCGCAAGGCGTCGGGCATGGTCCGCTCGCTCCGCCCGGGAGCCCGCCTCGGCCGTCTTGTCCTCCTCCTGTTCTTCCTCACCGGAACCGCACAGGCGGGCAGTGTCACCGTGGCCTGGGATCCCAACGTGGAAAGCGATCTCGCGGGCTACATCGTGTCCTGGGGCACGCAGCCGGGTCTCTACACGCAGTCGCGTGACGTCGGCAACGTGGTGGCTGCGCCCGTGGACGAGCTGGCCTCCGGCACACGCTACTACTTCGCCGTCCAGGCCTACAACACCAGCGGACTGACGAGCGCCTACTCGGAGGAGGTGACGGCGCTGGTTCCCGCCGCAGCGCCCGTCGCTCCGACGGTGACCAGCATCACACCATCGTCGGGTCCGAGCAGCGGCGGGACGGCCATCAGCGTCAAGGGAACCGGCTTCGTCGCGGGCCTCACGCTCACGCTGGGCGGTGTCCCGGCGGTTGGTGTGACGGTGCTCAACGCGACGACGGCCACCGCCGTCACGCCCCCGCACGCGGCAGGGGTGGTCGAGGTGGTGGCGGCCGCCAACGGGCTCTCCAGCCCGCCGCTGGCCGGCGGTTTCACCTTCACGCCGCCGCCAGTGCGCGTGCGTGAGGTGTCGCCGAAGTCGGGACTCACGGAGGGCGGCCTGCGCGTGACGATCGCCGGCGACGAGTTCAGGGCTGGCGCGACGGTGACCTTCGGGGGCGCGGCGGCCGCCGACGTGGTCGTCGTCGACGCGCGCACGATCACGGCGGTGACGCCGCCGCACGCGCGCGGGCCCGTCGCGGTGGCCGTGCGCAACCCGTCGGGTGAGACGGGCAGCGCCCAGGCGTTCACCTACGTGGACGACGACGCGGGCGCCGATACCGACGGCGACGGGTTGCCCGACTGGTGGGAGCACCGCTATGGTCTGGATCCCAACAGCGCCGCCGGAGAGGACGGCGCGCTCGGGGATCCCGACGGCGACCTCATCAGCAACGTCGACGAGTTCCGGCAGGGCACGCATCCGCGCGGAACGTTCCGCCGCTACTTCGCCGAAGGCGTGAACTCCCCGTTCTTCACGACCGAATTCTCGCTCGTCAATCCTTCGCCCAATCCGGTGACGGTGGTCCTGACGTTCTTCACCAGCGACGCGACGCGGGCGACGCTGCCGCTCACGCTGGCCTCCTGGGCACGCGCAACCGTGAACGCGCGCGACCTGCCCGCCCTCGCGGACCTGACGTTCTCGACCACCGTCGAAGCCGACGCCCTTGTGGTCGTCGACCGCCGGATGTGGTGGGACGAGACGGGCTACGGCGGTCATGCCGAGACCGCGATCGAGCACGCGGCCACGCGCTGGTACTTCGCGGAGGGCGCCACCCACAGCGGCTTCGATCTCTTCTACCTCCTCCAGAACCCGGAGGACGCGGCGGCCACCATCGAGATTCGCTACCTGCTGCCAGAGGGCGCGCCGATCGTCAAGTCGTACAAGGTCCCTGCCAGGAGCCGTTACACCATCTGGGTGGATCTCGAGGACGAGGCGCTGGCGCTCACCGACGTCTCGGCGGTGATCACGTCCACCAACGGTGTGCCGATCATCGCCGAGCGATCGATGTATCTCTACGTGCCGGATCAGCCGTTTGGCGCGGGCCACAACAGCGCCGGCGTGCTGGAGCCCAGCCTGGAGTGGTTCCTCGCCGAGGGCGCGACCGGCCGCTTCTTCGACCTGTTCGTGCTGATTGCGAACCCCGGAGACCAGGCCGCCGGGATCACGGCCACCTACCTCCTCCCCGACGGCCGGACGATCGAGAAGGCGTACGAGGTCGGTCCGAACAGCCGGCGCAACATCTGGGTCAACTACGAGGATCCGCAGCTCGCCGACACCGCCGTCTCGACGACGATCAGGGTGACCAACGGCGTGCCGGTCATCGTGGAGCGATCGATGTGGTGGCCGGGCGTCGGTGGCTGGACCGAGGCGCACAACGCGCCGGGCGCCACCGCGACCGCCTCGCGCTGGGCCGTCGCCCAGGGTGAGGAAGGCGGCCCGCGGCAGACCGCGACCTACGTGCTGCTGGCCAACACGTCGGCCACCGACGCCGACGTGCGCGTCACGCTGCTGTTCGAGGATGGCACCACCGCGCCGAAGATCTTCCGGGTGCCCGGACACAGCCGTCTGAGCGTCGCCGTCGGCATGGACTTTCAGATAGCGCGCGAGCGGCGGTTCGGCGCGCTCGTGGAAGGGCTCGGCGACACGCCGCCGCAACTCGTCGTGGAATGCGCCACCTACTGGGACGCGCTCGGGCAGTGGTGGGCCGCCGGCACCGATGCGCTGGCCACGCCGCTCACCGGTCCTCCCGCCGATGCCAACACGATGCCCGCGGCGGTGGCTCCCGCGCCGGTGGCCGCGGCGATGCACCCCTGAGTGACGCCGGCGCGGTCAGGTCGCCGGCGAGAGCGGCGCCGCCTTCGCTTCGAGGATGAAGCGTCGGATGACCTCGGCCGACTCGACCGGGACGAACGCGAACTGCACGCCGAGGGTGTACTTCACGCCGCCGTACCGGGTGTCGAACCGGCCGTGCACGATCTGCCCGCGCACGAGGGTTTCCTTCCCGTCGACGAGCTTCAGGCGGAACTCGTGGAGGCCGCGCGGCGAGAGTTCCGCGTCGGTCTCAATCAGCATGCCGCCCAGGCTCATCTCGGTGACGCGGACGTAGCCGTTGACCGGGACGGCGCGTCCGGCGACGTGCCTGACGATCTCGATGCGCGGCGAACCGCGGCGTTCGGCGCCCATGGTCAGCTGACGGCCGGCGTCCGCGCCGGGTAATGCGTGGCGACGTAGGTGTCGATCAGGGTCCGGAAGGCCTCGGCCAGTTCCTCGTACGAGCCGCGCAGCGTGGTGGCGTGGACGCCGTCTATGAACACCGGGCAGGTGGGAGCCTCACCCGTGCCGGGCAGGCTGATGCCGATGTTGGCGGCCCTGGATTCGCCCGGGCCGTTCACCACGCAGCCCATGACGGCGAGGGTGAGCGTCTCCACGCCCTCGTACTGCTGCCGCCACGCCGGCATCTGCTCCCGGACGTACATCTGCACCCGCTCGGCGAGTTCCTGGAACGTGGTGCTCGTCGTCCGGCCGCACCCGGGACAGGCGGTGACGCTCGGCGCGAAGCTGCGCAGGCCGAGCGCCTGCAGCAGTTCCTGGCAGGCGTACACCTCCTCGCGGCGGTCCCCGCCGGGCCTCGGCGTGAGCGAGCAGCGGATCGTGTCGCCGATGCCGTCCCACAGGAGCACGCCGAGCGCGGCCGACGACCACACGAGGCCTTTCATGCCCATGCCCGCCTCGGTGAGGCCCAGGTGCAGCGGCTGATCGGTCCTCCGCGACAGCTCACGATAGACGCCAATCAGGCTCGACGGCCGCGACACCTTGCACGAGATGATGATCTGGTCCTTGCGCAGGCCGGCCTCGAGTGCCAGTTCCGTCGACTCGATCGCCGAGATCACCATGCACTCGTTGAGGATCTCCTCCGAAGTGCGGCCGAGGTCGCCGTCGGTGTTCTCCTGCATCTTGCGCAGGACGAGTTCCTGGTTGAGCGACCCGCCGTTGACGCCGATCCGCACGGGCCGGCCGCGGTCGCGGGCCACCTTGCAGATGGTGGCGAACTGCTCGTCGCGCCGCGCGCCCGTGCCGACGTTGCCGGGGTTGATGCGGTACTTCGCCAGGGCGTCGGCGCAGGCGGGATGGCGGGTGAGCAGCAGGTGGCCGTTGTAGTGGAAGTCGCCGATGATCGGAGCGGTGCAGCCGAGATCCCGCAGGCGGGCGCAGATCTCCGGCACCGCCTGTGCGGCGTCCGGCGTGTTCACGGTGAGGCGGACGAGCTCCGACCCCGCCTCCCACAGCGCGAAGCTCTGCCTGACGGTCGCGGCGATGTCGGTGGTCTCGGTGCTGGTCATCGACTGGACGACGACGGGAGCGCCGCCGCCCACCTGGACGTGCCCGACGCGCACGCCGACGGTCCGGTGGAGTTTCAGTGTGGCCATGGTGGAGCGGCCCGGCCCGGCCGGACCGCCTGAAATGGTATCACCCGCGCGTCACCGGCCGGCGGCCGCCCGCTGGAGGATTGCGCCGATGATTGCCCGCGCTTCTTCGTCCGGATCGAGGAACTCGATGCCCGCGACGTAGGCGACCGTGTCGCCGGCGATCCGCACACGGCTGTGGCGCACGCGGGCGTGCACGATGGCCGAACGGCCGTCGACGCCGAGCCGGAAGTCGTGGTCGACGTGCGGCGAGAGCGGCGCGGTGGTCTCGATGGTCGCGCCGCCGTCCGAGATCTGGCGCACCACGACCGCGTCATCGAGGGTGACGACGTGGCCCTGCAGATCGGCCAGCAGATCCACGCGCGCAAAGCGACGCCGCTCGCGCCCCCAGTCCAACGTCGCCACGTCAGGGTCCTTCCGGCCGCCCGGCGCCGTGCTCATCCCACCTGAATCACCGTGCGTGCGCTCCGGTGCGCGTCGACGACGTCGGTGCCGAGCCGCTTGCGCAGGTAGACCTTCGCTTCCGCCATATCGGCCGGACACGGCTCGAACTTGACGACGTCGTAGCGCAGCGCGTCGAGCGTGCTGCGCATGTCGTAGTAGCGGTTCTTCGTCTTGACGACGATCTCGTCGAAGCCCGCGGCCAGGGCCCACGTCTCCTGTTCCTCGCTCAGCGCGCGGAAGAACCCCCGGCCGCGCCAGTCGCTCCGTGTGCCGCCGATCCAGCTGTAGAGCACCCTGCGGCCGCGCAGGTTCACGTGGCCTGCCAGCCTCGCGGCCAGATCGGCCAGCGTCGGATCGTCCTCGTCGGCGCGCAGGTGATGGCTCACCTTGTAAGCCACCGGCACCACCTGCGCGGAATCGTGGGGCAGCGCCGCCTCGGCCATGAGGATCAGGTGTTGCCGACCCGAGAGCCGCGAGACGATTTCCTGCGCGGTCTTGCGGCGCGGGAACTCGGGCACGAACTCCTCGATGTAGGCGATTTCGAGAGCGCCCTGCTCCAGGGCGTACTGTTTGATGACGAAGGTCACGCGGGACACTCGCGGGGCTGTGGCGGGACACCGGCCTCAGAGGGGATCGTCTGCGCTCGGCCCGTAGATCGACGGGATTCTCACCTCGCGCAGCCGCAGGTAGACCGAGAGCTGGCCGCGGTGGTGGATGGCATGGCTGAAGAGGAACGCGCGCACCACGGCGAGGCGCGGCATGGTCAGCAGCGTCTCGCCGTCCTGCTCGAGCGTCCACGGCTGCACGAGGTGGGCGTCGCCGGCGGCATCGATCAGCTCGCGCGCCCTCGCGACGTTGCGATCGAAATCCGCCAGCATCGCGTCCGTGCTCGTGTACTTCGATGCGGCCCCGTCACCGTCCTCGTTCATGACGAAGCGATCCTGCTGCAGGATCACCGGCGCCCAGCCCGGGATGTCGACGAGGTGGCCGGCCAGCGACCCGAGCGACATCGACCGCGGATGCGGCCGCCAGTCGGCCTCTTCCAGGGGCGTGCGGGCCAGCAGTGTCCGTGTGACCGCCATCTCGCGATCGAACTCCGGCAGCAGCGCGTCCTTGATGGCCATCTCCGGCCCTCCTGGCCGCCCCGGCGGGGCAGCGGGTCTCCGCAGGCGGAAGCTGTCAGCAGGTGCGCCGCAAGTATACTGCGCGGCGCGCGGTGGCGAAGGCCGGGGCGCCGGCGCGCGGCGGTATGCTGTGAGCATCGCCGGCCCCGGCGGCGCCGCCAGGCGCCGTGCGGCCGCGCGAGCCCCCGGAGGCGACGCCATCATGAGCTCCGTGCTTCCGCCTGCGCAGGGCGACACCGGCAAGCCGCTGAAGCCACGCGCGACCGGACATCCGCGCCTGCCGCTGGACGCCATCTTCCGCCCCAGGGGTGTGGCCGTCATCGGCGCGAGCGAAGCGGCCGGCAGCGTGGGTCGCGCGATCCTCTGGAACCTGATCGGCAGCCCGTTCGGCGGCACGGTGTTCCCGGTGAACCCGAAGCGGAGCCACGTGCTCGGCATCCGCGCGTACGCGTCGGTCACCGACCTGCCGGAGGTGCCCGACCTCGCGGTGGTGGTGACGCCGGCGCAGGCCGTGCCCGACGTGGTCTCCGGATGCGGGGCCATCGGCGTATCGGCCGCGATCGTGGTGTCGGCGGGGTTTCGCGAGGCGGGCGAAGGAGGTCTGGCGCTCGAGCGGGAGTTGACCGCCCGCGCGCGTGCCCATCGCATGCGCGTGGTCGGCCCGAACTGCCTCGGCGTGATGTCGACGGTGACCGGGCTCAACGCCAGCTTCGCGGCGGGCATGGCGCGGCCCGGCAGCGTCGCGTTCATCAGCCAGAGCGGCGCGCTGTGCGCCGCGGTGCTCGACTGGAGCTTCAGCGAGAACGTGGGCTTCAGCCACTTCGTGTCGGTGGGCTCGATGGCCGACGTCGGCTGGGGCGACCTGATCGACTACTTCGGCCACGACGCGCGCACGCGCAGCATCGTCATCTACATGGAGTCGATCGGCGACGCGCGCTACTTCCTGTCGGCCGCGCGTGAGGTGGCGCTCACCAAGCCGATCATCGTGATGAAGGCGGGACGCACCGCCGCGGCCGCCCGGGCCGCGGCCAGCCACACCGGCGCGCTCACCGGCAGCGACGACGTGCTGGACGCCGCGCTGCGCCGATCGGGAGTGCTGCGCGTCGACTCGGTTGCCGAGTTGTTCTACATGGCCGAGGTGCTCTCGAAGCAGCCCCGACCGCGCGGGCCCCGCCTCACGGTCGTCACCAACGCGGGCGGCCCCGGCGTGCTGGCCGTGGACGCCCTGGTCGGCAGCGGCGGGCAACTCGCCGAACTCGGCGAGGCGACGGTGGCCGCGCTCGACACGCTGCTGCCCGCGACCTGGAGCCGCGGCAACCCGATCGACGTGCTCGGCGAGGCCACCCCCGAGCGCTACGCGCGCGTGCTGGAGGCGGCCGCGAAGGACCCCGGCAGCGATGGCCTGCTCGTGATCCTCGCGCCGCAGGCCGCCACCGACCCGACCGCGACCGCCGGGCGGATCGGGGCGCTGGCGACGGTCCCCGGCAAGCCGGTGCTCGCAAGCTGGATGGGCGGACCCGGCGTGGCCGATGGCGTCGGGATCCTCAACCGTCACGGCGTGCCGACCTTTCCGTATCCCGACACCGCGGCCCGCATGTTCGCCTACATGTGGCGGCACAGCCGCAGTCTGCGCGCGCTCTACGAGACACCGGTGCTGCCGGGCGGGCAGGACGGCGCGCACGCCCGCGCGAAGGGCCGGGCGGAAGCCGTGCTGCTCGGCGCACGCGCCTCGGGCCGCACGCAACTCACCGAGGCCGAGTCCAAGGCCGTGCTGGCCGCCTACGGGATCCCCGTCGTCGAGACGCTGGTGGCGCGCACCGCAGACGAGGCGGTGTCACACGCCATCGGTCTGGGCTTCCCGGTCGTGCTCAAGGTGCACTCGCCGACGATCGCGCACAAGCGCCGCGCCGGCGGCGTGCGGCTTGGTCTCGGCGACGAAGCCGCCGTGCGGACCGGCTTCGACGGCATCGCGCGGGCCGTGGCCGAGCACGCGGGAGAGGGGCACTTCCAGGGCGTCACCGTTCAGCCGATGGTGAAGCTCGACGGCCACGAGCTGATTCTCGGCGCGTCGCCGGACCCGCAGTTCGGGCCTGTGCTGCTCTTCGGACAGGGCGGCAAGTACGTGGAGGCCTCGCGCGATCGCGCGCTGGGCCTGCCGCCGCTCAACACCACGCTGGCGCGCCGGCTGATGGAGCACACACGCGTGCTCGACGCGCTGAAGGGCGGGGCCGGCGAGCCCTCGGTCGATCTCGACGCACTCGATCAGCTGCTCGTGCGCTTCAGCCACCTCGTGGTCGAGCAGCCATGGATCCGCGAGATCGACGTCAACCCGCTCGTCGCCTCATCCGACGGGCTGCTGGCGCTCGACGCGCGCATCGTCGTCCACGGGCCCGAGGTGCGCGAGGGCGAGCTGCCGCGGCCGGCGATCCGGCCGTATCCCGCGCAGTACATCGGCGAGTTCACCACCAGGCGGGGCCAGCGTCTCCTCATCCGCCCGATTCGCCCCGAGGACGAACCGCTCATCGCCCGGTTCCACGAGACGCTCTCGGAACGGTCGGTCTACTTCCGCTATTTCCACATCATGAAGCTCGGGCAGCGCATCGCCCACGAGCGGCTCACGCGGATCTGCTTCATCGACTACGACCGCGACATGGCGCTGGTGGCCGAGGGGCGTGACCCCGCGGGACAGCCGTTCATCGTGGGCGTGGGCCGGCTCACCAAGCAGCGCGGCACGAACGTCGGCGAGTTCGCCGTGACGATCAGTGACGACTGGCAGGGCTCGGGCCTTGGAACCGAGCTGCTGCGCCGCGTGGTGGAGGTCGGGCGCGACGAAGGGCTCGATGCGATCGTCGCCGACATCCTGCCCGAGAACCGCGACATGCAGCGCGTGTCGGAGAAGGTGGGGTTCCGCTGTGCCTTCGATGCCGGCGAGGAGGTGGTGCGGGCGCACCTGTCGCTGGCCGGAACGGCGCGGACGCTGCAGGGCGCGCAGGGATCCTGAGGCCGCGCGGCCCGTGGCGATCAGGAGAGCCGGCTGCGCACCTGCGCGGCGAACGCCTCGAGATCAACGAGGTGGCGTTCCACGATCGAGCGCAGGATGCCCACGTTCACGTCGTCGTAGTCATGGACGAGGATGTTCCGGAAGCCCACCATCTTCTGGAGCGTGTCGCCGAGCCTGGCGCTGAGCCACCCGTGCACGGCGAGGGTGCGCACGAGGTCCCGGTTGGTCGCGGGCTCGCCAAGCCGCTCGTCCGAGACAATGTGCGAGCAGACATCCAGTACCGCTTGCAGCGCCACCTGCAGTGTCCGCTCGACGAAGCGCCGCTCCTTGATGTCGTCCGCGAGCCGATCCGGCCGAGCCAGGCGCTGCAGCTCGATGACGCACGTCTCGACGACCGCGATCTTCTTCAGTACCAGTTCGGGGTCGGTCATCGGTGCATCTCGCGGGCGGGGCCGCGGCGGTAACGCGCGAGCACCGGCTGCAGGTCGAAGTACGCGTTGCGCGCCCGGACCTCGAAGGCGATGCGCGCCGGGCGGTCGCGCTCGAGCAACAGGATCCCGTCCCGGAGCACTCGATGCACCAGATCGGGCGATGCGGCGTTGAGCACCACCAGGTCTACCTCGGCCCGCATTCGCTGCTCGACGGCCCCCGCGAGGGCGTCCGGGAGGCAGTCGAGCGTCGTCGGCGCGGAGGTGCGGAGCAGCGCGAGGTCGATGTCACTGGAGGGCCCTGCCTGGCCGCGGCCGTGGCTTCCGAACAGCCAGGCCGCGACGACGTCGGGCCCAGCAGTGCGCGCCAGCAGATCGCGCAGCACGTCGATCTCGTCCGGATCCACGACGCGATTATAGGCCGTCGAGCCGCGCCCGGCCCCGCGTTCGCGTCACGCCGGCGGCCGGTACTCGGCAAGCGCCTCGATCAGGCGATCGACATCCTGCTCGTCGTTGTAGAAATGCGTGGAGACACGGATGCCCTCCGGCTTCCGGGTCACCTGGATGTTGCGCGCGGCGAGGTAGCCGGTCACGTGGGCGGGGTCGGCAAAGGCGCACAGCGTCTCGCCCGATCGGTGCGGACCGCCGGGCGAGAGCACCCGCACGCCGATGCGTGCCAGGCCGTCGGTGAGGTAGGTGTTGAGGGCGAGCACCCGCTGGGCGATGCGGTCGAGGCCGATGTCGAGCAGGAACTCGACGGCGGCGCCCAGCGCGAAGATCGGCGCCAGCGGCGGGCAGCCCATCTCGACGCGGCGCGCCTCGTCCAGCAGCACGTAACGCCGGTTGTCGAAGCTGTACGGATCCTGCACGCTCAGCCAGCCCATCGACAGCGGACGTCGCGCCAGCAGCGGGCGCGACAGGAACAGGAACCCGGCACCGTAACCCGCGCACAGCCACTTGTGGCCCGCGGTGGCGAGCGCGTCGATCCGGGTCCTGCGCACGTCGATCGGGAAGGCGCCGGCCGACTGGCTGGCACTGACCACCAGGTGGCGGTCGCCCTTGATCGTGCCGAACGCGTCGAGATCCAGACGGCACCCGTTGCTGAACTGGACGTGGCTGATCAGGATGGTGGCGCAGCCCTGGCAGCGCGCGGGACAGAAGTTGCCCGCCACCAGCGCCCCGTCTTCGCGCGGCTCGGCAAACCGCACGTCGCAGCCGCGGTGGATGAAGGGCAGCGTGACCGTCGGGAACTCGAGGGTGTCGGTCACGACCGGACCGTCGTGCTGGATGAGGTCGGCGACGGCGTTGATGCCGGCCGATGTGTTCGTGACGAAGGCGATCTCGTCCGGCGCCGCGTTCACCAGCCGTGCGACGGCCGCGCGCACCTGCTCGCGGCGCTCGAGCCAGCTGTCCCAGTGCAGGTCGCCATCGTCCTCGAGCTGCCGATGGTAGAGCTCGACGGCGGCGCGAACCGGCCTCGGCGTCGGGCTGCCGGCGGCGGCGTTGAGGTAGGTGTGGCGGGCGAGAGCGGGGAACTCGGCGCGAAGGGCGGCCCAGGACATGCGGGCATTATGCCCCTTCAGCGGCCGGCTGGCGACCGGCCCCGCCCGTCGCGCAAGGCTGTGCCCCAACCGGGGTTCATCCGATAGCACGGGAGGCGGACGGCGGGTTCGGTGGCGGCGCCGGCAGGCACACCGACCGGGCGTCGCCCATCTGCTGCATGCCGGAACGTCACCTCCACACGAATCTCACCGCCCTCGTCGGTGCGGGACACCGCGACCCTGCGGCATGGCTGGCGACCGCCGACGCGGATGGCGAGCTGGAATACGAAGCTGGCGAGGTCACTGGCGTTTCGCTGCGCACCCGCCGCGGACTCGTCCGCATGCACGGCCGCCGCGACACCATCGCCGAGGCGGAGCGGCTCCTGCCCCCAGCTGACGCCGCAGTACCGCTGGTAATTCTCATCGGCGCGGGCGCGGGCTTCGCGCTCGACGCCCTCGAACGCCGCGGCGGTGACGCTCGCACGCTCCTGGTCGAGCCATCGGCGGCCTCGCTCCGGGCAACGCTCTCCCGGCGTTCGTGGGAGAGGCCGATTGCGGCAGGGCAGCTGCGGATGCTCGCCGGGCCCGACTTCGACGGCTGGCTGGACCTGGTGTCGTGGATCGGCAGGAGCGACGGTGTCCCGCCCATCGTCGTCCATCCGGTCATCGCCCGCGAGCGGCCCGGCGAGGCGAAACGCGCGGCGGAGACCGTCCGGCGGCTGCTGTTCAATGCCGCCGCCAACGAAGCCGCGCGAAGGCGCTTCGCAGGGCCGTATCTGCTGAATACGCTGGCGAACCTGCGCCATCTCGTCGGCTCCCGTGACGTGGGCGAACTGTTCGGGCGCTTCGGCGGCGTGCCGGCGTTCCTGCTGGCGGCCGGCCCGTCGCTGAATCGCAACCTCGAAGAGATCAGGTCCCATCGGGACCACGCGCTGCTCATCGCCGTCGACACGGCCCTGCGGCCCTGCCTGGCAGCCGGCATCGAGCCCGATTTCGTGGCAGCCGTCGATCCGGGCGAGCCCAACCTGCGCCACCTGGCCGTGGATGCCGTCCCCGCGCGAACCCACCTCGTTGCCGAACCAAGCCTGGCTCCGGGCGCCTTCGAGCCGTTCGATGGCCGGGTGTTCACGTTCCGCGTGGACCGCCATCACCCGTGGCCGTGGCTGCTGGACCAGGGGATCGAGCGTGCGCGGCTGCTCGCCTGGGGGTCGGTGTTCACGACGACGCTCGACCTCGCCGTGAAGCTGGGCTGCGATCCGATCGTGCTGGTTGGCGCCGACTTCGCGTACACCGGAGGGCAGCCCTATTGCCGCGGCACCGTGTACGAAAGGGACTGGGCGAGGGCGGTGGCCGGCGGCGTCTCTCTCGAGGACGCCTGGCGCGACTGGATGCCTCCGCCCTTCGTCGTCGAACGGGGCATCGACGGCCGTGATGTCAGGACGTCCGCCCGGCTGCTGACGTTTCGCGACTGGGTGGCCGCGTTCTGCCGTCGTCACAGCGGTGTGCGGTTCGTGAACGCGACCGGGGCGGGGGTGCTCGCGGCTCCGTGGATCGAGGTCCCGTCCGGGCACGATGGGCCGCTTCTCTCGCATCGCGGGCCCGTGCCCGTGGTGCCCGAACGGATCGTCGCGCCGGATCGGGACCGGCTGCACGTCCTGCGACAGACGCTCGCCCGCGGGCTCGTGGAGGCGGCCGGCGCGGCACTCGGCCCGCCATGGCGTGAGTGGGGGTCGGTGTCAGATCCCTCCGATCACGACAACGCGTTGGCGGCGTTCTCGTCGGCGCTCGACGGGGAGGCGGCTTTGGAGTGGCGTTCGACGGTTGGCGACTGGCGCCGGTCGCTGCGCCGGCTCAGCAGCGCGCGTGCGAGCGGCGGACGAAGCGAGCCGGCGACGCCGTTCGTCGAGACGCCCGAACCGGAGGCGGCGGGCCGCGACGTCTTCCGCACGAATCACTACCTGCAGTACGTCAGCCGGCGGCTGGAGCATCTTGCCTCGCTCGAACTGCCGCTGGCCGGCACCCACGTCCTGGAGACAGGCGCCGGCGGGGGGCAGTTGACGGGGTTCTTCCTCGATCGCGGTTGCCACGTCGTCACGACCGACGCGCGCGAGACGAACCTCGCCATGCTCCGGCAACGATTTCGGGATCACGCCGCCGTGTCGGTTCTGCCGCTGGATCTGGATCCGCCGCCGCCGCTGGCGCCCACCTCTCAGGTCGTGTTCTGCTACGGAACCCTCTACCACCTGTCGGATCCCGAGCCTGGCCTCGAGTGGCTCAGCCGGGCCACCGGCGAGTTGCTGCTGATCGAGACGATCGTCGCTCCCAACGCCGACGAGCGCCGCTGGATCGCCGGCCCGCGCGCGGCGGGCACCCCGAACGACTCAGTCACCGGCGGCACGTGCCGGCCCGGCCGCAAGTGGCTGTTCGAGTGGCTCCGGGGCCGGTTCCCGTTCGTCTACGTGCCCATCACCCAGCCCAGCCATCACCAGTTTCCGACGGACTGGGACGAGGACGCGGCCTGTGTGCGCCGGGCGATCTTCGTGGCGTCGCGGTCCGAACTGACAGCGCCGTTGCTGGTCGAAGCGCTGCCCGCCAGGCAGTCGAGGCAGCCGTGAGACGGTGCGCTGCGACCCGACGGAAGCCGGCAACGCGTGTCGAGGCAGGCCAGGCATGAACAAGCACCCCCGCGTGGTGGTCCAGGTTCCGCTCAAGCACCGATCGAGCGAGCGCATCCCGAACAAGAACTTCCACCCGTTCCGCGGCAGGCCGCTGTGCTACTGGCTGCTCGACGAACTCGTGCGGCACTGCCCCGACCACTGGGATCTGTTCGTCGACAGTGAGGACGATGCCGTCTTCGCCAGGCTCGATCCCGCACAGCAGGCTCGATTCCGGTTTCACCGCCGGCCGGAGTGGTACGCGAGCAACGAGGCCAACGGCAACCACCTGCTGCAGCAGTTCGCGGCCGCGCGCGGCGAGTACGACTACTACGTGCAGGTGTTCGTGACGGCGCTGTCGCTGCGCGGCCAGACCGTCGTGGCGGCCGTGGAGCGGCTGGTGCGCGATCCGGAGCACGACTCGGTGCTGCTGGCCACCGAGGAGACCGGGTTCCTCTGGTACCGCGGCGCCCCGGTGAACTACGACCCCGGCCGTCCCGACGGCCTGCCTCGGTCGCAGGACGTCCGCTACGTCAAGGAGACGACGGGGCTGTATGCCGTTACACGGGAGGTCGTGCTGCGGCAGGGATGTCGCGTGGGCCGGAACCCGCTCTTCCATCTGGTGCCGCGGCTCGAGGCGCTCGACATCGACACGCTCGAGGATCTGCACATTGCGGAGCGGCTGTTCGAGGAGCGGCCGTGATGGGCGGCGGGGGAGAGCGCCTGCGGGCGGCGCTACGCCTGATCGAGGCTTACCGCGAGCGTTCGGCACGCGGTCACGCGGCGTTACGCCGGCACGCGGGCTCGCTCGCGGGCCAGGTGGTGTTCTGCCTGGGGGCGGGCCCCTCCCTGCGTGACGAGGATCCGTCGCGGCTGGAGGGGTGTCACGTCATCTGCACGAACCATGCGCACCGGTTCCTCACCGGCACCCGCGTCGCGAGCCGATGGCAGATCGTCACCGACAACGCGCGGGCCGAGGAACTGCTCGGCGAACTGTCAGCCGGTCGGGGGCCGACCGTCGTGGCCCCGAACCGTCTGACGACGGACTGGCTGGCCCTCGTCGACCGTCATCCTGGCGCCTGCGTGCTCTGGTCGAAGCCATGGTTGTCGCCACGGCAGGACGGTGGCTGGGACGTCGAACCGCACGTCGGGTTCACGTCAGGTCTCGACCTCGGCCAGGCGATCGAGCACGCCGGCCATTCGGTCATCTTCGCCGCCATTCAGCTGGCCGTGTTCCTCGGTGCGGACACCATCGTCCTGCTCGGCGTCGACATGGACTACACCGGGCCCCTGACCCACTTCGCCGGGAACGTGACCCACACCAATCCCGGGTTCGACTACGAGACACACGCGAGGCCGGCCTTCGTCTGGTTCGGCCGTGAGCTGGCGCGCCGCGGCGTCGCGCTGCTCAACGCCACGCGGGGCGGACGCGTCGAGGCGCTCGAGCGTGTGACGCTCGATGAGGCGGTGACGCTCGCGCGTCCGGGCGCCGACTGGCCGGGCGGCGCGCGCGCCACGGCACGGCAGCGCGCGGCCCGGCACCTGGCCCTGCGCCTGCGCATCGCGACGCGAGCAACCGGAGGGCCGGGAGGCACACGCCGCCGGCTCGCGCTGTGGGGAGCAGGCAGCGGCGGTCGCGGGGTCGCGGCGTTGCTCGACGGCCTCGGACCGCGAATCGACCTCGTCGTGGATGCCGATCCAGAGAAGGCCGGCGGCAGACTGCACGGCGTGATGGTGGCGCCGCCCGCGCAACTCGACGAGGATCGCTGGCGCGAGGCCGTAGTGCTCGTGGCCTCGGTGCACCATGCGGAGATCGTCACGTGGCTGACCGGCCGGGGCCGGGCTGCTGATTCCATCGTGGTCGCCGACCTCGACGGGCTGTGCGGTCCGTGAGCTGGCCGCCCGCAACGGGCGGCGCATCGTGTGCGGGCCGGGGGGCTGGCTGCAGACCGGGCCTCCGAGGGCCGATAAGACTCGCGACTGCCGGCGCGCGCCGAGTCCTGGCGGGACCTGCCGGAGGGGTCGTCACCCCACCCCGCTCTGGCACGCGAGGCGACGTGACGCGGGTCGAGCCTGCTCGCGACCACACTGCCTTCCCATGATGTCGAGCCGCTTGCGCGTCCTGCAGATGGCGCCGTTCCTCTGGAGCGGCGCCGGGCGGGTGATCACCGCCCTG
The DNA here is from genome assembly GCA_039812685.1 of Vicinamibacteraceae bacterium. Classification (GTDB taxonomy): domain Bacteria; phylum Acidobacteriota; class Vicinamibacteria; order Vicinamibacterales; family JAFNAJ01; genus JBDIBB01. Next base: position 37,135 of record JBDIBB010000002.1, on the reverse strand, counting down.
TGCGTCTCGCAGGCCGCCACCAATGAGGTGATGGTCGTCACGAGCGGGTCGTCGCGGGGGCTTCGCGACTGGAAACCGTATCGGCGGCGGCTTGCCGAGGCGGGCATCGACCACGCGCGGATTGATCTGTTCGATCGGCAGCCGGAAGTGTTCTGGCGTGGGGTCGCGATCCTCCAGCGCCTCATCGACACGTGGCAGCCTGACGTCGTGCACGCCCATGCCGGCGTGCCCACGTGCGCCGCCACGCTGTGCCGCGGGCGCGGCGGCCGGCGACTTCCAATCGTGAGCCAGGTCCACAGCTGGGCTCCGGGACGCCCGCCCTGGATGAACGACATGGATTTCGCCGGGCATCGCCTCGCAGACCGCGTGCTCTGCACCGCGACGGCGTACGAGTCGCACCTGCTCGCGGCGGGCGTGGCGCGAAGGAGGCTCATCCGGATCGAGTGGGGACTTCCGCCTCTGGATGTCGCCGCGGTGGCCACGCCTCTCGCGTCCGGCCGGCGGGTGGGATGCGTCGGCCGCATCGAGCCGCGCAAGGCGCAACTCGACGTGGTCCGGGCCTTTGCCCACGTGCGCCGGGCACTTCCCGCCGCCACGCTGGAGCTGGTCGGGCCCACGGCCGATCCGGCATACGGGCAGGCGGTCGGCCGCGAAGTGTCACGCCTCGGGCTGACCGACGCCGTCACCCTTACCGGGTACGTCCGGAACGCGCTCGCGCGGGTGAGGCGATGGGACCTGTTCGTGTCGCTGTCACGCGATGAAGGGCAGGGGATCGCCGTCCTCGAGGCCATGGCACTGGGCGTCCCCGTGGCGGCCCGCATCGTCCCGGGCATCGAGGACTACCTGCGGCCAGGCATCAACGGCTTCGGGCTCGACGGGAGCGCCGTCAGCGCGGGCCGGCAAATCGTCCGCGCGCTGAGTGACGGGAAGCGGTCCGTGATCGCCAGGCGCGCGAAAGCGCTCGTGGCGCGTCGCTATGCCTGGGCGCGAACCGTCGCACGGATCGAGGCGGTCTACCGGTCGGTGCTCGACGCGCCGCATCACCCGTGATGGTCATGACGAGCCAGTTTCGTACAGCCGGGGCCGACCAGGCGTATCGCACGCGGCTCGTGCCCCTCGCGCGATCCTGGGCGCGCAGCGGCGCGCGCGTCGCCATCTTCGGCACCGGAGCCCACACCGAGTACCTGCTCGAGGCCGTCCCCGAACTGGCCCGCACGGGGCTCGTGGCGTTCCTGGAGTCGGATGCGGCTGACGACGAGCGAACCTTCCGCGGCCTGCCGGTGCGCCCGCCGTCATGGGCGGCAGGCCATTGCGACGTGGTCCTCTGTTCGTCGTTCGCACACGAACTGGCCCAGATGGCGGTGTTCGATGGCGTCCCGCTGAAGGTGATCCCCTCGCACCTCGGCGTCACCACGCTCGCGCCGACAGCCGCCGGCAATCCCTCCGGCGACGATCCATTTCTGACATTCCTCCAGGCGGCGGATCAGACGGAGTACCTCCAGGCGCACCGCCGGCGCTATATCGACTCCCTGAAGTGGCTGCGGCCGGTGATCGCACCCGGTATGTCGGTACTGGAGGTCGGCGGACGATCGGTCGTGCTCGACTTCCTCGAACAGACGTGGGGTGTGGCGGCCTCGGCGACCGACGGCGACCTGAGATACCCATTCGGGTTACCGGACGATTCGGTCGACCTCGTCCTGAACATGGAGGTCCTCGAACACCTGAAGGATCGTGACGAGGACAACCGCGACTACTGGGGGCGGACGATGCGGACCTGGAGCGGCGTCACGTCGTGCCTGGCCGAGTGCCGCCGCGTGCTGCGCCCCGGGGGGCGCCTGTTCTGCACGACGCCCAACGCCGCCGGCACGCTCGCCATCGAGCGCATCCTCAGGCATGAACCGCCCATGGTCTACGCGCCGCACGTGAGGGAGATGACCGTCACGGAGCTTCGCCGCCGGCTCGATGCCGCCGGCTTCGAAGTCGACCGGATCGAGACGGTCTGGTCATGGCATGCGCCGGCGGACGTCACGGCGGTGCTCGCGACGCTCGACCTGGCTGGCGCGTCGGCAGCCGACCGCGGCGACAACATCTTCTGCCTTGCGACGCGGCGTCATGGGCAGCCAGCGTGCGGGAACGCGGCGCCATGACCGCACGGGGCGGATCGGCGCCGGCGGTGCTCATGGTCTTTCCCTGGTGCATGGACCGGCTCGCCCACGGCAACATCCGGCGCGTGCTGGCGATGGCCTCGTTCCTGTCGGGCCAGGGGTTCGACCTCGACCTGGTCTACCAGGGGAACCCGGGCGTCGCCTCGCAGGAGGCCAGCTTCCACGGCTTTCGCCGCACGCTTCGCGTCGACGGGTGGCGCAGCGTGGAGGACCAGGCCGTCGTGCGACAGTTCGAGGCCTTCTACGAGGGATACGTTCCGGTGCCGACCAACATGTGGCCCGGGACGGCGCTCACGATGCTGGTGCGCGCGCTGGTCGACGGCATGGACTACGCGGCGGTGGTGTCTTCCTACGCGTGGACGGCGCCAATCTTCGATCCGCTTCCCCGTCGCGTCCTCCGCATCGTCGACCTGCACGACGTGATCGCCGTGCATGGCCGCCGGGCGAGCGAGGCCACGGGACGGCCGTCGCCCTATTCGATGGAAGCGCGAACCGAGCACTATCTGTGGCGCGCCTGGGACGTACTGCTCGCCATCACGCCCGAGGAGGCGCGGCTCGTGGCGGCGCAGGTGCGCCCGTCCCAGACCGTGCTCTGCGTGCCTCACGCCGTGCCGCCGGTCGAAGCCGGCGCGGGAGCGCCCGGCACGGTCGTCTACGCGGGCAGCGACAATCCGTCGAACCGCGACGCGGTGGGGTGGCTGCTCGATCGCGTGTGGCCGCAGGTGGTCGCCCGGGTCCCGCACGCGCGGCTGCGCCTGGTGGGTCTGATCGCCGAGGCGATGGCGCAGCGCGTTGCCGGCCTGCCGCCCGGCGTCGACCTCGTCGGCATGGTCGACGATCCCGTCCGCGAGATGGCTGCCGCCGCGGTGGTCGTCGCGCCATATCTCTACGGGAGCGGACTGAAGATCAAGATCGTCGAGGCCGCCGCCGCGGCCCGCCCCGTCGTGACGACGAGAGTGGGGGCGGAGGGCACCGATCTGAGGCATGGCTTCGAACTGGCGATCGCGGACACGCCCGAGGGTTTCGCTGGCGAGGTGATCCGCCTGCTCGGCTCGCCCGATGCCCGTCACGCGCTCGGGCAGGCCGCCCGGCGTCACGTGGCCCTGCGCTTCTCGGAAGCGGCCTGCTACGGCGCGCTGGGGGACGTCATCCGGAACGCGGCGACGAACCGGATCGAGCCCGGGGCCATTCCGTCAGCGGTCGAGCAGCGGCTGATCGCGGCCTGGGAGGCCGCGGCGAGGCCGCCGGTCACGATCTGGGGCAACGGTTCGCACACGCGCGAGCTGCTGCGCAGGCTCGAGCGTCACGGCGTGCCCGTGCGGCGGATCGTCGACAAGGGCGCCAACGCCGGGGCATCGAGCGAGGAAGGGCTGCCGGTCGTCCCTGCCGCCGCGTTCGTCGCGGCGGCCGACGAGTTCATCGTCCTCTCCTCGCAGGTGTTCGAAGCGGAGATGTGGCAGGACCTCGCCGCGTACCGCGAGGGCGGCGGGCACGCGCTCGCGCTCTATCGTCACGAGCTCATCACGCCGCTGCTGCGCGCGCGGCTCGGGGGTTCCCGGGTGAAGCCCCCCGCGCAACGAGCCCAGCCGGGCCGCCGGCCCGCGCGCAGACTGCTGGTGGCCGAGCCGAGCGCCGGCCGGAGCCGAGGGCCATTCCTGCGCCTGGCCCGGCTCCTTGATGCCGCGGCACGCGACCTCGAGGTCGTCGTGGCAGGCGCGCGCCGGAGGCTGCTCGACGGCCTGGAGCCGGAGGAACTGGCGCTGTTCGTGCCGGCCTTCGAGTTCGCCCACTGGGACCTCCTTCCCGAGGCTGCTGACGACCCGTGGCGCGCCGTGGCCCGCTTCGCGGCGTTCCTGGCCGACGACCTGGCTACGCTCGGCAGCAGCCACGGACTGGGAGCCCGCGACGTGGTGCTGTTCCACACCGCGAACCTGGTGGAACTGCTCGGCGCCGCGGCATGGCTCGACGGGCTGTCGCCGGACGAGCGGCCGGCGGTTCGGTTCCTCTTTCACTTCCTGCCGTGGCAGGAGGCTCGCTGGCTGCGCGTGTCGGAGGACGAAGTCATCCACGCCTGCCAGCTGACGCTGGCGCGCATCGAGCAGAGCGCCGGCGACGGCCTGCGCTTGCTTGCGCAGTGCGAGTCGCTGGCGCCCGCGCTCGAGATGACGTTCAACCGGCAGGTGTGGCCCATGGGATTTCCGGCCGAGGCCGGGGCCCGTCCCGACCCGTGGGATCCGCGGCGCGTGCCGCGCGTGCTCTACGCCGGCGAGGCGCGGTCGGACAAGGGGTTCGCGCTGCTGCCGCGGATTGCCGAACGCCTCGCACCCCGGCTGTCGGCCGGCGAGATGACGCTCGTCTGCCACGCGGCCCGGAACGAGTTCGCGGATGACTCCGTCAGGCGGGCGATCGAGGCGCTGGGTCGCCAGCCCGGCGTCGAACTGATCGAGCGATTCCTGCCGTCCAGGGAATACGACGCACTGGTGACCGGCAGCGATCTCGTGCTGTTGCCCTACGAACCCGGGCAGTACCGCCATCGCCTGTCCGCGGTGTTCGTCGACGCCACGGTGGCCGGCCGGCCCGTGATCGTGCCCGATGGCACGTGGATGAGTGCGCAGATCGACGCGGGGCGCGGTGCCGGTGAACGGTTCGCGAGCCTGGCGCCCGCCGAGATCGCGGCAGCGGTGGCGCGGGCCCTGGATCGCATCGACGTCCTGGGCGAGGCCGCGGCGGCGGCGGCGCCAGCGGTGGCGCGCGCCCACGATCCTGCGCGCGCGCTCGCCGTGATCCTGGGCGTGGCGGAGCGGAGCGCGTGAAGCTCGGCCTCCTCACGCCCGCGTTCGCCCGCGGCGGCGCCGAGGAGTATGTCCTCGCGCTCTCGGACTGGGCCCGGGCGGGCGGGCACGAGGTGACCGTCGGCCTGCCCGAGGCGGAGGGTGCGGCATGGCTGGCGCATGCGCTCGAGCGCCACGGCATCGGCGTCGCCCCGGCCGGCTTCGTCCCGGAGGGGCAGCCCTTCACCTACGAGACGTTCCTCAGGAATCGCAGCGCCGGCTTCAAGTGGCTGCGCGCGCGCGCCGTCGATCGGGCCGCGGTCGTCCTTCCGTTCATCGACAGCGGCGGCGGGCTCGTCGAGGCGACGGTGCTGGCGGGCGTGCCGTCGGTCGTCGTGTTCCAGTTGACCGTGCCCCACAACTTCAACGGCTTCGAGCGCCTGCTCTACACCACGGCGCGACGTCGCGGCCAGCGCTTCGTCGCGGTGTCACGGGCGAGCCGTGACGATCTTCGCGCCGCGCTCGGCTGGCTGCCTGACGCCATCGATGTCGTCCCGAACTCCAGTCTCCGCCCCGCAACGCCGCGCGGGCCGGACTGGCTGGCGGCGGCCAGAGCCGCGGTCCGGCGCGAATTGGGTGTGCCCGACGATGGCTGCCTCGTCCTCACCGTGGCGCGCGTGCACCCGCAGAAGGCCCCGGAGATCCTCGTCGAAGCGGCCGCCATCGTCTCGAGCAGGCGGCGGGATGTCGTCTTCGTCTGGGCCGGTACCGGAGACGGGCACCCGCACGGGGGGCCGGTTCACTTCATCGGCCACCGCGACGACGTCGAACGGTGCCTGGCGGCAGCTGACGTGTTCGTGCTGCCGTCGCGGTACGAGGGGACGCCGTTTGCCGTCATCGAGGCGATGGCCGCCGGCCGCCCGTGCGTCCTGTCGGACATCGGCCCTCACCGGGAGCTGGCCGACCACGGCCGGCACGCTTGGCTGGTCGCCGTCGACGATGCCGGCGCGCTCGCATCGGGCATCGAACGGCTCCTCCAGGATCGGTCGCTGGCCGGACGCCTGGGAACCACGGCAGCAGGCCGGGCTCAGGCCTTTGCGTACGGCACGTCGTTCCGCCAGCTCGAGCGCCTGCTGGAAGCAGCCGGCGGTGCGGCGGCCGACGAGTCCGACTGGCCGCGGGCGCCGGCGGGGCCGCGCCGGCGGATTGCCATCTTCGGCGCCGGCGAAGGAGGCCGGAGGGCGTTCTCGGAGCTGCAGCCGTTCATGGACACCGTGGCGTTTCTCGATTCGGCCCGAGGGAAGCGCGGCGAGTGCCTTCACGGCCGGCCCGTCCTGGCGCCAGGCCAGGTGTTCGAACTCGGGATCGACGCCGTCGTGCTGGCCTCCTGCTGGCCCGAGGAGATGCTGGCCGTCCTCACGGCGCTGGGCTATCCCCGCGACCGCATCGAGCTGTTCCCCCGCGCGCGGCTCCTGTCGCCGGAACACGATGCGCTGCCGGAGAGCTGGCAGAAGGGGGAGTGGCGCAGCCCCCTCCCCTGATGTCGTGTCCGGGTTTGCCGGGCCCCGCTCAGATCCCCGGCTGGTGGGAGAAGACCGCCTTGACGGGCAGCCGGTCGAGGATCTCGATCTGCGCCCACTCGTGCCGGAACGACGAGCAGAGCACCAGGTCGACGTGGCCCGGAGCCCACGCCGGGCGTTCCACCGGCCTGCCGCGGTAGCGCAGTCCGGTCCCGCCGGCGGTCGAGTCGAGAAAGGCCACGATCTCGACCTGCTCGAGTTCAGGCACGACCGCAAACAGGTGGTCGGTGTGCGGACCAATTCCGAAGATGGCGATCCTGGTGCCCGCGGCGCACCAGGCGGCAGCGAGGACTGGCAGCCGGTTGCGGTACGTGAAGTCGGGGGGCGCCGGGCCGGCCGTCAGGGGGGCCTCCGTCGGAAATCGCGCCGAGTTGAAGGGCTGGAGCAGCCAGCCATCGCCGAAGGGATCGAACGTGGGAGCCCCGGTCCGCTCGAAGAAGGCTGTCCGGCCGACCACCTCGAGCAGGTGGAACATGGGATCTTCGGCGAGGAAATCGAACAGCAGCCGGATCGTCGGGATGTGGATGTCGTCGACGACCAGCAGGCCCCCTGGTTCGAGGCTCGGGTAGAACCGCCAGTACTCGAGATTGGGGAAGGGAAAGCCGTGCGGGCCGTCGAGCAGCACGAGCTGGAGTGGGTCGCTGCCGGCGAACTCGAAGATCGTGCGCTGCGACGGGCCCTCGATGAACTCCACCGTGTGGGGGTTCAGCAGCGGGTGCTCGCGCGTGCGCTTCAGGCTGTCGCCTCCATCCAGCGCGAACACCGTGTGACGCTCGCTGAGGTGCGAGAGCAGCACGGTGGTGCGCCCTGCGCCGGTCTCGATCGAGCGCGTCAGCCGCCGCGCCGAGGCGTGACGGGCGAGCGCCTCGACGCCGGGCATCGGGATGAAACCGGCCGAGTGCCAGTCCGCGGGCAGCGCGGCGAGAGCCTCGAGCAGGAGGGACAGCTCGTCGGGACGCAGCGGCATGCGGATCTTCGCCGGGGCGCCGGGTGCGCCCGCGGGCCTTCCTACTTCCCGAACTCCACCTTCGGCACCGCCGCGGCCTCCTTCGGCGCCTCGAAGTAGGGGTGCTCCTCGAACCCGAAGATCTTGCCGGTGATGTTGCTCGGGAACTGCCGCCGCAGCGTGTTGTATTCCTGGATGCGCTCGTTGTAGCGGCCGCGCGCCACCGCCAGCCGGTTCTCGGTGCCGGCCAGTTCGTCCATCAGGCGGTTGAACGACTCGCTCGAGCGCAGCTGCGGGTAGTTCTCGACGATCGCCAGCAGCCGCGCCAGCGCGGATGTCTGCTCGTTGGCGGCGGCGATCGTCTCTTCCGGCGTGCGCGCGCCCGCCAGCTTCGCGCGCGACTCGGCGATCTGGCCGAACACCTGCTGTTCCTGCGCGGCCACGCCCTTGACGGTCTCGACCAGGTTCGGGACGAGATCGTTGCGTCGCTGCAACTGGTTCTGCACCTCGCCCCACGAGCCCTTGATGCTCTCCTCGAGCGCCGTGAAGCGGTTGTAGGAACAGCCCGGAGCGGCGGCGATCGCCAGCAGCAACAGGACGGCCGCACGCGGCCACGAGCGGGGCGCAAGGGTGTGCATGCGAAGAATCTACCCCAACTTGGACCGCCGGTGACGGCAGGCGAGAAGAGGGACTGATGCCGCCCTGCGGCAGGAACCGGTGGCGGCGGGGTGATAAGCTTGCCTCCCGGGCCCGCACCGAACGTCGGCCGCAACCCGAGCCCTGACAGCTCGCCGGGGTTCCCGCGCGCCTGTCCGCACGCCGGCCCGCCATCCATTGCGACCATGAAACCTGCTGCCAAAGATACCGCCGACCCCAATCCGACCGAGACGCGCGAGTGGCTCGACTCACTCGATTACGTGCTGGAGTCGTCCGGGCCCCGCCGCGCCGGCCGCCTGCTGCGTCAACTGGAGATCCACGCCCGGAAGGCTGGCGTGAAGCTGGCGTTCACGGCCAACACGCCCTACGTCAACACCATCCCGGCCAGCGAGCAGGTGCCGATGCCGGGCAACGGCGAGATCGAGCGCCGCATCAAGAGCCTGGTGCGCTGGAACGCGCTCGCCATGGTGGTGCGGGCCAACCGGGCCGAGAGCGGCATCGGCGGGCACATCTCCACCTATGCGTCGGCCGCGACGCTGTTCGAGGTGGGGCTCAACCATTTCTTCCGGGGGCGTGGCGAGTCGGGCGCCGACGGCGACCTGGTCTACTTCCAGGGGCACGCGTCGCCGGGGCTCTACGGGCGTGCGTTTCTCGAGGGCCGCATCAGCGCCGAGCAGATGCAGAACTTCCGCCGCGAGTGCGCGCCGGGCGGCGGGCTGTCGTCCTACCCGCACCCCTGGCTGATGCCCGACTTCTGGGAGTTCCCGACGGTCTCGATGGGGCTGGGCCCGATCATGGCCATCTACCAGGCGCGCTTCAGCCGCTATCTCGAGGATCGCGGCATCAAGAAGCTCGACGGCCGGAAGGTGTGGTGCTTCCTCGGTGACGGCGAGACCGACGAGCCCGAGGCGCTGGGCGCCATCACGCTGGCGGCGCGCGAGAAGCTCGACAACCTCATCTTCGTCATCAACTGCAACCTGCAGCGGCTCGACGGGCCGGTGCGCGGCAACGGCCAGATCGTCCAGGAACTCGAGAGCACGTTCCGCGGCGCCGGCTGGAACGTGATCAAGGTGCTCTGGGGGCGCGAGTGGGACCCGCTGTTCGCGAAGGACCGCGACGGGCTGCTGGCGCGGCGTGCCGGAGAGATCGTCGACGGCCAGTACCAGAAGTACGCCGTGGAGTCGGGCGCCTACATCCGCCAGCACTTCTGGGGCGCCGACCCGCGGCTGCTCGACATGGTGCGCCACCTCTCCGACGACCAGTTGAAGCGGATGCGACTGGGTGGCCACGACCCGGAGAAGGTCTACAACGCCTACCTCGCCGCCACGCAGCACCGGGGCGCCCCGACCGTCGTGCTCGCCCGCACGATCAAGGGCTACGGCCTGGGCGAGAGCGGCGAGGGCAAGAACATCACGCACCAGCAGAAGAAGCTCAACGACGCCGAACTGCTCGCCTTTCGCACGCGTTTCGGCATCCCGATCTCCGACGAGGACGTCGACGACCTGCCGTTCTACCGTCCGCCCGAGGACAGCCCCGAAATCCAGTACCTGCTCGAGCGGCGCCGCGCGCTCGGGGGCTTCACCCCGAAGCGCACCGTCGTCACGCCGGCGCTGAAGCCCGACCTCGACGACCTGTTCGAGGAATTCCACAAGGGCACCGACGGTCGCAAGGTGGCGACGACAATGGCCTTCGTGCGGATGCTGTCGAAGCTGCTGCGGCACCCGGATCTCGGGCGCCTCGTGGTGCCGATCGTCCCCGACGAGGCGCGCACCTTCGGCATGGAGGCGCTGTTCCGCCAGGTGGGGATCTACTCCCACGTGGGGCAGCTCTACCAGCCGGTGGACATCGACACGCTGCTGTACTACAAGGAAGCCACCGACGGGCAGATCCTCGAGGAAGGCATCACGGAGGCCGGGAGCCTCGCGTCGTTCATCGCCGCCGGCAACGCCTATGCGACGCACGGCGTGAACATGATCCCGTTCTTCATCTTCTACTCGATGTTCGGGCTGCAGCGCGTGGGCGACCTCGTGTGGGCCGCCGCCGACATGCGGACGCGCGGCTTCCTGCTGGGCGGAACCGCCGGCCGCACGACGCTGGCGGGCGAGGGGCTGCAGCACCAGGATGGCAACAGCCAGCTGCTGGCCTTGCCCGTCCCGAACCTGCGCGCCTACGATCCGGCGTACGCCCACGAGATCGCGGTGATCCTGCAGGATGGCATGCGACGCATGTACGGCGAGGACGAGGCGATCTTCTTCTACCTCACCGTGATGAACGAGCAGTACGCGCATCCCGCGATGCCGCAGGGCGCCCGCGAGGGCATCCTGCGCGGGTTGTACAAGCTCGCGCCGGCGCCGAACCCCAAGGCCAGGCTCAAGGCGCAACTGCTGGGCAGCGGCGCGCTGCTGCCCGAGGTGCTGCAGGCGCAGCAGATGCTCGCGGAGAAATACAAGGTGGCGGCCGACGTGTGGAGCGTCACCAGCTACACCCAGCTGTATCGCGACGGCAACGCCTGCGACCGCTGGAACATGCTCCACCCGGGCGAGCCACAACGCACGCCCTGGGTGACGCAGTGCCTGGGCGAGGCGCCCGGCGCCCTGGTGGCCGTCTCCGACTACGTGAAGGCGCTGCCGCGCAGCGTGGACGGCTGGCTGCCGCGGCCGCTCGTCTCGCTCGGAACCGACGGCTTCGGTCGCAGCGAAGGCCGCGCGGCGCTGCGCAACTTCTTCGAGGTCGACGCCCGCTTCGTGGTCCTCGCCACGCTCTCGGCGCTGATGCGCGAAGGGCAGGTGGAGGCCAGGGTGGTCGAACAGGCCATCAAGGACCTGTCGATCGATCCGGCCAAGGTCGATCCGGCCATCTCATAGTAGGGGCCGGGCGCGCCCGGCCCGATGCCGACCATCCAGAGAGACGACCGTGTCTACCGCATTCACTCTGCCCGAACTCGGGGAGAACGTCACCGCCGCCGACGTGCTGCGCGTGATGGTCGCACCCGGAGACGACGTACAGCTCGAGCAGGCCGTCCTGGAACTCGAGACCGACAAGGCCACCGTCGAAGTGCCTTCGTCGATTGCCGGCCGCGTGACCGAGGTGAAGGTCAAGCCCGGCGACAAGGTGAAGCCAGGCCAGGTGGTGTTCCTCGTGGAGGCGGCCGCCACCGCGCCCCCGGCGGGCGGGCCACCCACCGTGGGGGCCGGTGAAGGCGACGCGCCTGACGTCGTGCCGGCTGCGGCCGGGCCCGCGACGGCCTCACCCGGCGACGCCGCGCGGAACGAACCGGTCGAGGCCGCGTCCGCCGCGCCGAGGGTCGTGGAGTTCGTCCTGCCGGAGCTCGGCGAGAACGTCGAGGGCGGCGATGTGACGTCGGTGCTCGTCAAGGCCGGATCGCGCATCGAGCGCGATCAGCCCGTGATCGAACTCGAGACCGACAAGGCCACCGTGGAGGTGCCCTCGTCGGTGAGTGGGGTCATCAGGGAAGTCCGCGTCACCACCGGGCGCAGGGTGACGGTTGGCGACGTGGTGCTGGTGGTCGAGACCACCGAGACGGCCCCTGGCGTGGCACCGGTGAAGGTGCAGCAGGTGCACGCCGTGCCGCCGCCGGGAGGATCCGACGAACCGGTGGCGGCCGCCGTGGAGGCCGCGGCCGATGGCGGCCTGCAACAGGCGGTCTACGGCCGCCGCGCGCCGGCCGGCCCCGACCTTCCCGGCATGCACGAGACCGCGCTCGAGGAGGCCGAAGGCGACGCGCCGCGCGTGGCGGGCGGCGGCGTCGCGGGCAGCGACCGCGCGGCGCATCCTCCCGCACCCGCCGCGCCGTCGGTGCGGCGCGTCGCGCGCGAACTCGGCGTCGACATCCACGAGGTGAAGGGCACCGGCGCCGGCGGCCGCATCTCCGCGGAGGATGTCAAGGCGCACGTCAAACGCCTCATGCTCGCCGGCGGCCCGAAGGCGACGGCCACGGCGGGCCCGGCGCCGGTCGTGCTGCCCGATTTCTCGAAGTGGGGCGCCATCGAGCGCACGCCGATGCGTGCCGTGCGGCGCACCACCGCCGAACGGCTCTCGACGGCGTGGACGCACATCCCGCACGTCACGCAGTTCGACCTGGCCGACATCACGGTCATCGAGGGCCTGCGCCAGCAGTTCGGCCGGCGCGCCGAGGCCGCCGGCGGCAAGCTCACCGTCACGGCCATCGCCCTCAAGGTGCTGGGTGCCGCGCTGAAGGCGTTCCCGCAGTTCAACGCGTCGGTTGACATGTCCACCGGCGAGATCGTGCTCAAGCAGTACGTGCACGTCGGCATCGCGGTCGACACCGACCGCGGGCTGCTCGTGCCCGTCATTCGCGACGTGGACAGGAAGAACATCCTGCAGCTCGCGGCCGAGCTGGCGGCGGTGTCCGAGAAGGCGCGCGCCGGCAAGACGACGATCGAGGAGATGCAGGGTGGCTGTTTCACCATCACCAACCTCGGCGGCATCGGCGGCACGCACTTCACGCCGATCGTCAATCACCCCGAGGTGGCGATCCTGGGCCTGTCGCGCGCGCGCACGGAACCGGTGTGGAAGGACGGGGCGTTCGTGCCGCGGCTGATGCTGCCGCTCTCGCTCTCCTACGATCACCGCGCGATTGACGGCGCCGACGGCATCCGCTTCCTGCGCTGGGTGGCCGAGGCGCTGGAGCAGCCGTTCCTGCTCTCGCTCCAGGGGTGAATTGACGATCTCCGGCAGGCCTGGGGGCCGCGCCGGTCGGGCACCTGTTTCGCCATGCACACGACCCAACTCGCGATTCTCGGCGGCGGACCGGGCGGTTACGCCGCGGCGTTCATGGCCGCCGATCTCGGGCTCAGCGTCACGCTGATTGACGAAGAGGCCAATCCCGGCGGCGTCTGCCTCCATCGCGGGTGCATCCCGTCGAAGGCGCTGCTGCACGCGGCCAGGCTGATCAACGAGACGAAGCAGGCGGCGGAATGGGGCATGACCTTCGGTCCGCCGGCCATCGACCTCGACAGGCTGCGCGGGTGGAAGCAGGGCATCGTCGATCGGCTGACCGGCGGGTTGGGCCAGTTGTCGAGGCAGCGGAAGATCACCTACCTGCGCGGACGCGGCGAGATCCTCGATCCGCGCACCCTCGTCGTGCGCGCCGCCGGGGGCGAGCAGCGCGTGCAGTTCGGGCACGCCATCCTCGCCACGGGCTCGTCTCCCACCAGGGTGCCGGGCGTGTCGATCGACAGCCCGCGCGTGCTCGACTCCACCTCGGCGCTCGAACTCGCCAGCGTCCCGAAGCGGCTGCTGGTGGTCGGCGGCGGCTACATCGGGCTGGAACTCGGCACGGTGTTCGCCGCGCTCGGATCGGCGGTCACCGTGGTGGAGATGACCGATGGCCTGCTGCCGGGAGCCGATCGCGACCTGGTCGCCATCCTCGCGCGCCGCGTCGGCGCGATGTGCGAGGCGGTGCTGCTCAACACGAAGGTGTCTGGCGTGACGGAGGAGCGCGACGGCCTGCGGGTCACCTTCGAGGGCGCCAGCATCGCCAGGCGCGAGGACGTCTTCGACCAGGTGCTGGTGTCCGTGGGACGTCGTCCGAACTCGAAGATTCCCGGACTCGAGCGGACGCGCGTGAAGGTGAACGCGCGGGGCTTCCTCGAGGTGGACGGGCAGCGGCGGACCGCGGAGCCGACGATCTTCGCCATCGGCGATGTCGCCGGCGAGCCGATGCTGGCGCACAAGGCGAGCGCGGAGGGCCGACTGGCCGTCGAGGTGATCGCGGGGCGGAAGGCGGCCTTCGAGCCGGCCGCCATCCCCGCGGTGGTGTTCACCGACCCGGAACTCGCCTGGTGCGGCCCCACCGAGGCGCAGGCGCGCGCCGAGGGACGCGACATCGAGGTCACGCGGTTCCCGTGGGCCGCCTCGGGCCGCGCCATCACCCTCGATCGCACCGACGGCGTCACGAAGCTCATCTTCGACCGGCCCACCGGCCGCCTGCTCGGGATGGGCATCGTCGGGCCCGGCGCGGGTGAGCTGATCGCCGAGGGCGTGCTCGCCGTCGAGATGGCGGCGACGGCCGAGGACCTGGGGCTCACCATCCACCCGCATCCGACGCTGTCGGAGACGGTGATGGAGGCGGCCGACGCCTTCCACGGCACGGCGACGCACATCTTCAGGCCGAGGAAGAAGTAGACGGGCCGCCGGTTCCTTCGCGCCGTTACTCCTCGATCGGCCGCGCCCGATCGACGATCGCGCCGAGGTCGAGCCCGTCAGGCAGCGTGCCGAACTCGGTGAAGCCGTTCTCCGCGATGCGCGAGGCCACGAAGCCGTCGGCGACGGCGGGCGGCGCCGCCCGCACGAGCAGCGAGGCCTGCAGGGCGCGGACGAGGCGCGACACCAGGCGCCGCGCGCCGCCAGCCGCGGCATCCGGCGGCGTGTGCCGCAGATCGCCGGCGAGCGAGGCGACGAACGCGTCGAGCCTGGCGTCGGCGCCGCGCGCCGCGTCGGCCTCGGCCAGCAGCGCGTCGACGCACGCCGGCTCGCGTGTGATCGCCCGCAGCACGTCGAGGCACATCACGTTGCCCGAGCCCTCCCAGATGGAGTTCACCGGCGCCTCGCGGTAGAGCCGCGGCAGGATCGACTCCTCCACGTAGCCGCTGCCGCCCAGGCACTCCATCGCCTCGCCCACCGCGTGCACGGCGCGCTTGCACACCCAGTACTTGCCGGCGGCCGTGGCGGCCCGCGCGAAGGCGTGCGCGCCGGCCACGCCGGCGGCCGTCTCGTCGTAGGCGCGCGCCAGCCTGAGCATCAGGGCGGTGGACGCCTCGGCTTCGAGGGCGAGATCGGCGAGGACGTTGCGCATCAGCGGCTGGTCGATGAGCCGGCGACCGAACGCCCGCCGGTGCGCCGTGTGGTGCAGCGCCTGCGTCACGGCGTGCCGGAGCAGCGCCGAGGAGCCAATCACGCAGTCGAGCCGCGTGTGCGCCACCATGTCCATGATCGTGGCGACGCCGCGGCCGTCCTCGCCGAGCATCCACGCGTGCGCGCCGTCGAGCTCGATTTCGCCCGATGCGTTCGAACGGTTGCCGAGCTTGTCCTTCAATCGCATCACGAGGATGCGGTTTCGCGTGCCGTCGGGCAGCAGCCGGGGCAGGACGAAGCAGGTGAGCCCGCGATCGGTGTGCGCCAGCGCGAGGAAGACGTCGCTCATCGGCGCCGAGCAGAACCACTTGTGTCCCGAGAGCACGTACTCGGCGCCCGGGCCGCGCGCGGGGCCAGCGGCCTCGGCGCGCGTGGTGTTGGCGCGCACGTCGCTGCCGCCCTGCTTCTCGGTCATCGCCATCCCGCACAGCGAGCCGAGCTTCCGGCCTGCCGGCAGCGGGCGGGGATCGTAATCGGTCGAGGTCAGGTGCGGCACCCACTCGGCGGCGAGCGATGCCGTCGCCTGCAGCGCGGGCACGGCGGCAAACGTCATCGTGATGGGGCAGCCGTGGCCCGACTCCGCCTGGGTGAAGACGTGGTACATCACGGCGCGCGCCACGTGAGCGCCCGGCCGGCGGTGACGCCACGGCAGCGCATGGAGCTCGTGCGCGACGGCCGTGCGCATCAACTCGTGCCAGGCGGGATGGAAGTCCACCTCGTCGATGCGGTGGCCGAACCGGTCGTGCGTGCGCAGCGCCGGCGGGTTGGCGTTGGCCTGCGCGCCCCAGCGCATCGGCTCGCCGGCCGCTGCGGCGCCGAGCAGTCGCGCGCGCTCGACGGCCCAGGCCGCGCCCTCACGCGAGAGGCCCTCGACCAGCGCGCGGTCGCAGGCGAACAGGTTCACCCCTTCGAAGGGCGGGGGCTGGTTCAGGACCTCATGGGTAGAGGAGGGCAGGACGAGAGCGAACGCTGGGCCGGCGGGCATGGACCACCTCGATGGGCACAGCACGGTGCCCCGCGAAGCCGGCGGCAGGCGGAAGCCGGACCGGAATGGCTGGCCTGGGGGTCGGGCCGCGCGCCCGGGCCGCGCGCCGGCTCCTCACGTCGCGTCAAGCATACGCCGCGCGGTGGCAAATGCATCCCGGAGCATGGCCTGCGTCAGCCGCCCGGTGTTCGTGTTCTGGCGGCTCGGGTGGTAGGCCATGACCAGCGCTGGCACGTCGTGGCCCGGGCGCCGGCGGGAGGCGCCGGCAGGTGGCCAGGAGACCGAGGGCACCCAGATGGCGCCGTGCGCGAAGGCCGGACGCGGCCGGACCAGGGCGCCGGGACGCGCGAGCCACGAGAAGAAGGCGCCGGTGGCGATCTGCCCGAGCGCCAGCACGACGCGCAGTTGCGTCAGGCAGGCGAGTTCGGCATCGAGGTGCACCGTGCAGTGGCCGATTTCCTCCGGCGTCGGCTTGTTCTGCGGCGGAGCGCATCGCACGGTGGCCGCGATGAAGGCGTCGTGCAGCTCGAGCCCGTCGTCGATCGACCGCGTGAAGGGCTGGTTGGCGAAGCCGTGCGCGTGCATCGCCTCCATGAGGAAGTCGCCGGAGCCGCCGGGCGCATCGCCGGTGAAGACGCGACCGGTGCGGTTGGCGCCGTGGGCGGCCGGCGCGAGCCCCAGCACGAGCAGGCGTGCGCCCGGATCGCCGAAGCCGGGGACCGGACGGCCCCAGTAGGTGTCGTCGCGGTGCGCGCGCTTCTTCTCGCGGGCGATGCGCTGGCAGTAGGCCCGCAGGCGCGGACAGCGCTCGCAGGCGATGATGGCCTCGCGCACGGGCGCGAGGCAGCGACGCGCCGGCTGCCGGGAGGCCGTGACCATGCCAGGCGTCCGGTCAGGACCGCGCGGCCTGGAGCGCGTCGGCCTGCTTGTGCGCGTGATAGGAACTGCGCACGAGCGGGCCCGATTCGACGTGGCCGAACCCGAGATCGAGGGCGATGCGCTTCAGCTCGGCGAACTCCGCCGGCGTGTAGTAGCGCATCATCGGCAGGTTCGACTCCGCCGGGCGGAGGTACTGGCCGATCGTGAGGATCTCGACGCCCACGCCGCGCAGGTCGCGCAGCACCGCGACCAGCTCGTCCCACTCCTCGCCCAGGCCCACCATGAGCCCCGACTTGGTGGGGATGTGCGGCGCGTGCGCCCGGGCACGCTCCAGCAACTCGAGCGTGCGCGCGTAGCGACCGCCCGATCGGGCCAGCCGGTAGAGCCGCGGCACCGTCTCGGTGTTGTGGTTCAGCACGTCGGGGCCGGCATCGAGCACCGCGCGCAGCGACTCGGCGTTGCCCTGGAAGTCGGGAATCAGCACCTCGATCCGTACGCCCGGCCGACGGGCGCGGATCTGGCGGACCGACTCGGCGAAGATGAAGGCGCCGCCGTCAGCCAGATCGTCGCGATCCACCGACGTGATGACGACGTACTTCAGTTCGAGCGTGGCAACCGCATCGGCCACCCGCGCCGGCTCCGTGAGGTCGTAGGTGGGCGGCTTGCCGTGCGTGATGGCGCAATAGCCGCACGCGCGCGTGCACACGTCGCCGAGGATCATGAACGTGGCGGTGCCGTAGTGCCAGCACTCGCCGATGTTGGGACAGTGCGCTTCCTCGCACACCGTGTTCAGCTTCAGCCCGCGCATCAGCTGCTTCAGCCGGACGTAGTTCTCCGAACCCGGCGCGCGCACCTTCAACCACTCGGGCTTGGGCTCGCGCGGCCGCTCACGCAGGCGGTCTGGGGGGATCACGCTGCTCATCCCCGGAGATCGTATCATCCCGGCCGGAGGCAGGCATGCGACGACTGTGGGCCGTGGGCCGGTGGGCGGCGCTGGTGGCGCTGCTGGCGGCCGCGCTGGTGTTGGGACGGCTGTGGTACGCGCTGCCGGTCGTCAGCGGCACCTTGAAGCTGCCTGGCGCGACGGCGCCAATCGAGGTGCTGCGCGACGAATACGGCATTCCCCACATCCGGGCGGCCAGCGAAGCCGACGCGATCTTCGGCCTCGGCGTCGTCCACGCGCAGGATCGGCTGTGGCAACTCGAGTTCCAGCGGCGGCTCGGCGCCGGACGCCTGGCGGAGATCCTCGGCGAGGCGGCGCTTCCCACCGACCGGCTGTTCCGCACGCTCGGTCTGCACCGCGCCGCCGTGCGGGCCATCGCGACGCTCTCGCCCGAGACCCGCCGGCTGCTGGAGGCCTACGTGGCGGGCGTCAACGCGGTGATCGCCTCGCGATCGAGCCAGCAGTGGCCCATCGAGTTCGCCATCTTCGGCGTCCGGCCCGAGCCGTACACGCCGGCCGACGTCCTGGCGTGGGCGAAGGTGATGGCGCTGACCTTGAGCACGAACTACCGCGACGAGATGCTGCGCGCGAAGATCGCCGCGCGCGTCGGCGCCGACGGGGCGCAGGCGCTGCTGCCCGCCTACAGCGACGAGTGGCCGCTGATCCTGCCGCATGGCCTGACGCCGGCGGCCGCGCCGCCGGTTGCGGCGCCCGTGACGGAAGCGCCGGCCGGAGGGGCGGCCGTCTCGCCGGCCGACTGGCTCGCGCGCCTCGCGCGGCTCGCCTCGACCGTTCCCGATTCGCCGTACGTGACCAGCGCGCTGGGCGCCAGCAACAACTGGGTGGTGTCGGGCGCGCGCTCGGCCACCGGCAAGCCGCTGCTCGCCAACGACCCGCACCTGGGCGCACGGCTGCCCTCCACCTGGTACCTGGCCCACCTCGAGGGCGGCCGCATCAACGCGATTGGCGCCACGCTGCCCGGCGCGCCGGGCATCGTCATCGGACACAACGCGCGAATCGCCTGGGGCGTCACCAACCTCATGGCGGATGTGCAGGACCTCTACGTCGAGCGGCTCAATGCGAAGGGCGAGGCCGGGTACGACGGGCGATGGGAACCGCTGCAGATCGTCACCGAGATCATCCGCGTCAAGGGGGCAGCCGATGTGCCGATCGCCGTGCGGATCACGCGCCACGGACCAATCGTCAGCGACACCTTCGAACACCCCGCCAGCGAGGCGCTGGCGCTGCGCTGGACGGCGCTCGACCCCGACGACACCACGATCGAGGCGTTCTTCGGCGTCATGGCCGCCGGCACGTGGGACGACTTCACGCACGCGCTGTCGGCCTACCGCGCGCCGATCCAGAACTGGGTCTACGCCGACGTCGACGGCAACATCGGGTACCTGGCGCCGGGCCGGCTGCCGATTCGGGCGGCGGGCGACGGGACGCTGCCCGTGCCCGGCTGGGTGTCAACCTACGAGTGGACCGGCTTCGTGCCCGAGCGCGACTGGCCCCGCGCGTTCAATCCGCCCGAAGGGCTGCTGGTGACGGCCAACAACCAGGCGCTGCCCGCTGGCGCGTTCCCTCTCATCTCGACGAACTGGGAACCGGGGTACCGCGCGCAGCGGATCCTGGAGCGCCTTCGCACGGCCGACCGGCTGTCGGCCGACGACTTCGCGCGGCTGCACGCCGACGTGCAGTCGGCCCAGGTGCCCGCGCTGCTGCCCTGGATGCTTGACCGGACCAGCCCACCGGACGAGGCGGGTCGCGCCGCGCTCGAGCGCCTGCGGCAGTGGGACGGCCAGGTCACGCGCGACAGCGCCGGAGCCGCCATCTTCATGCACTGGTACCGGCGGTTCACGCGCGCCCTCTGGGAGGACGATCTCGGCGACGCCCTGTGGCACGAGTACGACGCGCTGCCGCACTGGGTGGGCAAGGCCATGCACCGGCTGGTGCGGCGTGAGGACACGGCGTGGTGCGACGACGGCCGGACGGCCGGACGTGAGACGTGCGAGGGCCTGCTGTCCCGGTCGCTGCAGGCCGCCATCGCCGACATGCGCGAGACCTACCGCACCGACGACCAGTCGCGCTGGAGGTGGGGGCGCGCCAACGTGGTGACCTTCGCGCACCTGCCCCTCGAGGCCGTGCCGGGGCTGCGCCGGGTGTTCAGCCGCCGCGCCGAGCACGCCGGGCACGCCTTCACGGTGACGCCCACCATGCGCGTGCAGGATCAGACCGTGATCTCCTCGTATCGGGAGATTCTGGACGTGTCCGACTGGGACCGCTCCAGGTTCATCCACCCGCTGGGGCAGTCGGGACAGCTGCTCAGCGGTCACTACGACGACCTGCACGACCTGTGGCGCGCCGTCGGGTATGTGCCGATGCGATATTCGCGCGGGGCGGTCGATGCGGCGGTGCGATCGCGGTTGCGCATCGAACCGTGAGGCGCGATCAGGACTCCACGTGACCGCGGCGGATCGACCAGTCGTACTTGCAGCGGTGACACTCCCAGAAATACCGCGTGGGCGTGGCCTCGATGAACTTCACTTCCCGCGACTCGCAGCGGGGACACGCGCTCGGGGCGGCGTCGGTGGGCCAGTCGGTTCGGCGCCGGCCGCCGCGGGTGTAGCCCCGGCGGTCGGTTCCGCTCCGGCGTTCGGGCTGACTGGGATCCCAGGTCGGCATGACGCCAGCATTATCGGCCACCGCCGGCCGCGCCTTCAGATCGAGCCGCCCGTCGGGCGATAATCGCCGGCCATCACCCGGCCGGTCGGGACGGCGCCGCGCGGCCGGTCGCCGCGGGCACCGCCGGGTCGCGGCCGCGAGGAGTCAACGTGCCAGGACCCCTGCACGGCGTGCGGGTGCTCGAGTTCACGTCGGTGGTGCTCGGCCCGTGGGCCTGCCAGCTGCTCGGCGACATGGGCGCCGACGTCATCAAGGTCGAACCGCCGGGCGGTGACAGCAACCGCCGGGTCGGACCAGCGCGCCATCCGGGCATGGGCGCCTTCTTCCTCACCTGCAACCGCAACAAGCGCGGCATCGTGCTCGATCTGAAGCAGGAGCCTGGACGTCAGGCGGCACTGGACCTGGCCGCCACCGCCGACGTGCTGGTGCACAACTTCAGGCCCGCCGCGCTCAGACGGCTGCGCCTGGACTACGCCCACGTGCACGCGCGCAATCCCCGCATCGTCTTCTGCGGCACCTACGGGTTCGGCAGCCAGGGACCCAAGGGAGACGAACCGGCCTACGACGACTCCATCCAGGCGGCCAGCGGCCTGGCGATGTTCCAGGCGGCACTGTCGGGACAGCCCGGGTTCGTGCCGACCATCGTCTGCGACAAGACGACCGCGCTGGCGGTGGTGTCGGCCGTGATCGCCGCCCTGTTCCACCGCGAGCGGACAGGAGAGGGCCAGGAGGTCGAGGTGCCCATGTTCGAGACCATGGTCGGCTTCCTCGCCGCCGAGCACCTCCAGGGGCAGGTCTTCGACCCGCCGGAGGGCCCGGCAGGCTATCCGCGCGTGCTGAGCCGGTACCGCCGCCCGTACCGCACGCGGGACGGCTACCTGGCGGTGCTGCCGTATCTCGACGAGCACTGGCGGGCGTTCTGTGGCATCGCCGGCCGCGCCGACCTCGCCGACAATCCGCGCTACGCGCGACTCGCCGATCGCTCGGCGCGCATCGACGAGGTCTACGCCGAGACCGAGCGGATCGTCGCCACCCGGACGACCGGCGACTGGGTCGACGCGCTGCGGCAGACGAGCGTGCCCTTCACCGAGGTCCGCGCGTACGAGGATCTCGCCGAGGACGACCATTTGCGCGCCACCGGGTTCTGGCAGACGGTTGAGCACGCCTCGGAGGGGCGGTTGAGGCTGCCCGGCATCGCCACGCGGTTCGCCGCCACCCCGGGGGCGATCCAGCGCCTGCCGCCGCGGCTGGGCGAGCACAGCGTCGAGATCCTGCGCGAAATCGGCTACGACCGGGCCCGGATCGACGCCCTGCTGAGCAGCGGCGTGACGCTCCAGGCAGGCGGGCGGTAGGGCATGAAGGGCGCGCGGCTGCGCAGCGCCTCGATCGTGACTGCCGTCGCGCTGCTGTGCGCGCCCGCATCCGCGCACGCCGCCAGCGACCGGATCGCCCAGGTGGTTCCCGCCGTGGTCGGACGGCCGGCGCGCATCCGGGTCACCGCGGGCCGCGTGGTGGTACGTGGCGAGCCCCGGGCGGACATCTCCGTCGAGGTGGAGCGCGACGTGCCCGACGGCCAGGCGCCCGGCGCGCTGCCGGTACGGATCGAGCCCGAGGACGACGCCTTGTACGTGAGCGCGCTTCAGCCCGGCGACTCGCGCGATCCCGCCCTGCGGGCGCGCGTGGTGCTCGCGGTGCCGATCGACACGGCGGTGCTGGTGGAGGTTGGCGAGGGCGAGTGCGAGGTGAGCGGCGTGCGCGCGCCGCTGCAGGTGAAGGTGGAGCGCGGCGGCATTCGTCTCGACCGCGTGTCGGGCATCGTCCGCGCGGAGACGCGGACGGGCGACATCCAGGTGGAGCAGGCCGAACTGACGCCGGAGGGCCTGCTGCGGCTGCGCGCCCTGTCGGGCGATGTCTCGGTGCGCCTGGCCTCGCGCCCGCGCGATGCACGCGTGATTCTGCTCGCGCTCAGCGGCCGCGTCGTGTCGTCGCTGCCGCTCGAGGAGCGCGGCGGGCCGGGCCGCCGCATCCGGGAGGCCGTCATCGGCACGGGCAAGGCGTTGCTCTCGGTGGACGTGGTGCGGGGAGACATCCGGCTGGAGGTGCCCTGAGGCCAGGCAGGCCGGGTGACGGCACGCAAGCCCGGGTGCCGCCTGCCTCCGGTCGGGTGTGGGCCCCCGAGGGGTGGCTACCGGCCGCGAGCCGCCTGTCCCGGTCTCGAACTCCGACCTGAAACGCCCTTGATCCCCATGACGGCAGGTCGTAGACTGGCCAGCAATGGAATCTCGTTCCGCATTGCGGAATGACGAGTCGGCCCGTACCGGTTCCTCTCCGGCCAGCGAGCGCCCCCAGGAGCGGCCAACGTCGCTCGACAAGGCGCTGGAGTTGTGCGAGATCCTGGCCGGTGCGGCCAGGGGCCTGTCCATCAAGGAACTGGCGCAGGCTTCCAGGCTGCCCGCGCCCACCGTGCATCGTCTGCTGGGCGTCTTGCGGCGCCGCGGCTATGTTCGCCAGGACGAAGACTCGGGCCGCTACGCGCTCGGTCTGAAGATGCTCGACCTCAGCTTCCGCTGGCTCGGGCGTTCGGAACTGCGGCTGCACGCCTACCCGGTCGTGCGGGAGTTCGTGCTGCGGACGGGCTCGCGGGCGTTCGTGGCCGTGGCGGCCACCGGCGAGGTCACGTACGTGTGGGCGGCCGGGCCTGACGAAGTGGCCATGCACACCACGCACGGGCGGGAGATGCCCGCGCACTGCGCGATCTACCTGCGGGAGCCGGCGGTCACCGGGCGGCGCCTGAGCTGCCTCAGGCTCGTGCAGGCGTCCGATGTGGCGCGGGGTGAGGAGGTCGTGCGGCGGTTCGGCGTGGCCGACGGCGGCTCGACGGCGCCGCGGCTCAACTGCACGTGCGCGCCGGTCTTCGACTACACGGGCCGGGAGGTCGCGCGCGTGGGATTGTTCGGCCATGGGGCAGACGACGGCCTGCTGTGCCGCGAGACCCAGCGGCAGGCCTGGGAGCTGGCGCGGCTGGTGTCGGTCAGGCTCGGCCATCTGCCGGCCGCGGCCTTTTCGGTCACGGCATGACGGCCCGGTGGTGAACCGGACCGGGGCTGGCGCGCATCCGGGGGCGTGGTGCTCCCGATGACGAGAGCGTTCCCGCGAGGACGCAAGGAGGAGACGACAAGGTGGCTTACATCATCACCGAGCCCTGCATCGGCACCAAGGACACGGCGTGCGTGGACGTGTGCCCGGTGGACTGCATCCACCCGCGCAAGGACGAGCCGGAGTTCGCCACGGCCGAGATGCTCTACATCCACCCGGACGAGTGCATCGATTGCGGCGCCTGCGTTCCGGCGTGCCCGGTCGAAGCGATCTTCGCGCTGGACGAAGTGCCCGAGAAGTGGAAGCACTTCATCCCGGTGAACGCAGAGTATTATCAGAAGTAGCGCGCGGCGGGATGGCCCCCGTCAGGGGCGGGGGTCAATCCGGCTGTGAGGACGCCCAGATGGGACTCATCGACCATCGCTTCGAGGACAACATCATCACGACCAGCGTGGATCAGGTGCTGGCGTGGGCCCGCAAGTCGTCGCTGTGGCCCATGGGATTCGGGCTCGCCTGCTGTGCCATCGAGATGATGGCCGCCGGCGGACCCCGCTTCGACATCGCGCGGTTCGGCGCCGAGGTGTTCCGGGCCTCGCCGCGGCAGGCCGATCTGATGATCGTGGCCGGCACGGTCACCAAGAAGATGGCGCCGATCCTGCGGCGGCTCTACGACCAGATGCCCGAGCCGAAATGGGTGATCTCGATGGGCTCGTGCGCGAACGCGGGCGGCCCGTTTCCCACCTACAGCGTGGTGCAGGGCGTGGACAAGATCGTGCCGGTCGACGTGTACGTCTCGGGCTGTCCCCCGCGTCCCGAGGCGCTGCTCTACGGCCTGATGCGGCTGCAGGACAAGATCCTCAAGGAAACCGCGGTGCTGCGCCGCGAGCGCGTCATCCCGGCTGGCGCCAGCGAGCCGGTGCTCGTCGAGGACAGGAGCTAGCGATGTCGGCCGTCGCCACCTTTCTCCGCCGGGTGTTCCTCGTCGATCTCTTCAAGGGCCTCTGGCTGACGCTGCGTTACACGCCCCAGCCGGCCTTCACGTTCCAGTACCCGGCCGAGCGGCGGCCGGTGGCGCCGCGCTACCGCGGCGTGCTGCGGCTGCAGGTGGATCCCGAAACGGGCGCCCAGACCTGCATCGTGTGCGATCAGTGCGCCAAGGCGTGTCCCGACGATCTGATCACGCTCGGCGGCCACCGCGAGCCGGGGCAGAAGATCAAGGCGCTGGACTACTTCGACTTCAACCTCTCGCGCTGCTCCTTCTGCGGGTTGTGCGCCGAGGTGTGCCCGACCAAACCGGTGAAGGCCCTCGTGATGAGCGAGGACTACGAGATCGGCAGCTACGATCGCATGTCGCAGGTGATGCGGATCGACGACATGTACGACGGCCTGCCCATCGAGCCCTACGAGCGCTGAGGGATGCCGGCCCCGGTGCCCTGACGGGTTCGACACCCGCGCGCCGACGGGCGCGCCGTCGCGAGGACGCCCTCCATGCGGAACCACCGGACGCGTCTCGTGCTGCCCGCCGCCGTCGCGGGTCTCGCCTGCCTGCTGTCTGCCGTCCCGAAGGCCGCGCGCGATGCGCCGGTCGTCGCCGCGCTGCAGGCGGAACTCGGCGACATGCTCTATCGCGAGGGCCGGTTTCGCGACGCGGTGGAGCCGTACGAGCAGGCCTTCATCGCGGCCGCGCCGGATCGCCGGCCCGCGCTGGGCCGGCAGCTCACCCGCGCGCTGCTGCGCTCGGCCGAGTTCAGGCGCGCACGCGACGTGGCCTTCCAGGTGTCGATGCTCGATCCGTCGGATCCCGAATCGATTGCGCTCGAGGCCGACACGCTCTGGGCGGCCGGACTGTTCGAGGAGGCCGAGGCATCCTATCGCCGGGCCCTGCAGGTGAATCCCGATACCCCGCGGGCGCACAACGGCCTCGCGCGCGCGCTGCTCGCGCGCGGCGACCCGGAAGAGGCGATGGCCGAGGCGCGCGCCGCGATCCTCGCCGAACCCTGGGAGCCCGACTGGCATCACACGATGGGCAGCGTCTACCAGGCGGGCCGGCGCTACCGGGAGGCCGCCGACGCGTTCACGCGCTACGTCGTCCTGTTGCCCTACCGCGAGACCAACGACGTCGCCATCTGGGCCATCCAGCAGGTGAGGTTCCTGCGGGCGTTCGGATCCCGCGAGCCGCTGCGTCCCCGGCGGGAATCGGCTGACGCCGTGCACCGGATCCCGTTCCGGCTCGAGCGCGACAAGATCCTGGTCACCGCCCGCGTGAACGGCGGACGCGAGATGCCGTTCGTGGTCGACACCGGCGCGGAGATGATGGTGGTCACCCGGCCGGTTGCCGAGAAGCACGACGTCCGCCCTGACGTCTACACGCTGACGGCCGGCGTCGGCGGCCTCGGCATGCGGGCCGTGCTGAAGGGCCGCGTCAACCGCTTCCAGGCGGGGACGCTCGACCTCGAGAACGTGCCGACGCTGATCAAGAGTCCGCCGCTGGCGGACATGCCGACGGGCGAGGCCGAGAGCTTCAACCCGATCGCCTTCGGCTACTCGATGGAGATCGACTACCGCAACCGCGTGCTCGTGATGGCGCGCGCGCTCGAGGAGGGAAGTGCTGGAGCGGAGCGGCTGCCGATGCGGGTGCACCGGCTGGCGCTCGTGCGCGGCCTCATCAACAGGGACAACCCGGCGCCGTTCGTCATCGACACCGGCGGCCAGGTGATCTCGATCAGCCGATCCACGGCCGCGGCGCTGCAGCTGCGCCCTCCGCGCCACATCCCTCTGAAGGTGTACGGGGCATCCGGCCTCGATGACAGCGCGTTCCTGATGCCCGGACTTCACCTGACGTTCGACAGGGTCGAACTGGCGAACACGGCCGTGGCCGTGCTCGATCTCGACGCGCCCAGCGCGCTGCTCGGCCTGGATCTGGGCGGCATCGTCGGCCACAAGTTCCTGAGCCGGTACCGGGTGGCGATCGACCTGCCACGCAGCGAGATGCGGCTGCAGTAGGGCAGCGCGACCTCACGCGCGGCCGCGCGGCGGCCTGACGCATCGGCACCGGAGAACCCGCGTCGGACGACACGCCCGCGTGCCCGACGCGGCCAGGACAGGCGGCGGGGCTGATGGATGTCGCCGCGCCCGTCTCGGTGCGACGCGGCACTTCCACCACGGACTGCTAGAAGTCGAATCCCACCCAGACCGTGAAGCGCGACTTGCGGAACGCGCTGCTGCCGCCGTTGATCGCAAACAGCGCGTCTTCCCATTGCCGGTTGAAGAGCGTACGCCACGACCAGTCGAAGTGGATTGGGAAGCCCAGCGCGAAGGTCTGGAGCCCGATGCCGTAGGAGGCGCGGCCGTCCTGCAGCCTGAAGCCGGAGATCGTCTGCGCCGGTCCGAACACCGGCTCGTAGGACTGCGTGACCGGATTGGCCACGTAGCCGATCACCGGGCTGTACACCTCGTCGCGGCTGGTGGAGAACGTGAAGGGGATGCTGGTGAACCTGGCGCCACCGATGCCGAAGAAGAACGCCCCCCTGATGCCACCCAGCACGCCGATCGGCGTCAGGAACGCCTGCACCAGCGGGAAGCGCAGCTCGGCGTTGGCGAAGAAGCCCTCGTTGCCCACGAACTGGAGGTAGTCGTAACCGCGGAGCTCGGAGTTGCCGCCGAAGAAGAAGAAGTTGGGGGCGTCGCCCCAGCTCTTGTAGCCCTTGGCGCGGACGGCGAACAGACCGGTGGCGCCGATGCGGAAGTACTTCCGCACGTCGACGTCGGCCGTCGTGCTGCTCAGGCTGTTGCCCATCTTCGGCGCGGTCTCGAGCGACAGGCGCATGGTGTCGCCCGACAGCGGCCCGAACTGGCGGAAGATCGTCGTCTCGCGCACGAACGCCGCGCCGACCGGATACGCCGTTCCGCGACGGAAGACGGTCGTGCCGTAGGCCTGCTGCTGATAGTAGTCGGCGAGGTACTCCAGCAGCGGATCGTTGTACTTCTCCTCGTAATTGACGATGCCGCCGAACAGCTCGATGCGGTTCGACCGGTTGAGCGGGTAGATGCCGAACGCCGACGCGCCCCGCGAGGTCCGCGTGGCGATCGCCTGGTCGCGATCGAGGAAGCCGAAGCCGGGGTCGTAGAGCAGGCCCGGCTGCAGTCCGTAGAAGAAGAGCGTGGACGAATACCCCTGCAGGGCGTACTGGAAGCGGTGTGACAGGTTGACGTACGAGCCCGAGTAGGTGCGGTACTGCGACACCGAGGCGGCGTAGAAGTTGAACTGCTTGTCGCCGAGCACGTCGCTGAAGGTGATCTGCGTGCCGCCGAAGAAGTCGCCGCCGCTGGTGACGCCGATGGCGACCGGCGGCCGGCCGTCGAGGAACATCTTCTCGAACGTGCCCTTGCGGCGCTGGTTGGCCGGCAGCAGCGCGTGGGTGAGCGGCGCCTGGAAGTCGATCACCGGTCCCGGCGCGCCGAAGTCGGCCGAGGCGGCCGTCGCCACCGGCTCCTTCGGCACGATCGTGTGCACCCCGTAATCGCCCTTGTAGTAGGTGACGAACGCGATCCTGGTGTCAGCGGGCTTCTCCGCGCCGGCCTCGCGCAGCGGCACCGGCGACAGGTTCCCGGTGAGCGTGTCGGTGTACTGCCGCAGCTCGCCCGTCGCGAGCGTGAGCGTCCAGATGTTGTAGATGTTGTCGTTGCGCGCCACCTCGGGCTCCACCGGCTTGGCGGGATCGGTGGCCGTCGAGGAGAACACCAGCGTGCCGGCGTCCAGGAACTGCGCCGCCGAGTCGTCGTGCGTCCCGAAGGTGAGCTGCGTCTTCTTCTTCGTGTCGAGGTCCAGGCGGAACAGCTTGTCGTTGCCGCTGATCCGCGAGACGTAGACGAGCGACCTGCCGTCGGGCGAGAACGTCGGCGCGTAGTCGGCGAACTCGTCCTTGGTCACGTTCTGCAGATCGCGCGTCTGCAGGTCGAGCATCCAGATGTCGCCGGTGGCGTTCTGCAGGGCGGAGAAGGCGACGTAGCGGCCGTCGGGCGAGATGTCGGGCGATTCCGGCGAGTCGACCTGCGGCAGCTCGATCCGGTCCTCGTACCTGCCCGTGACCGCGTTCTGGATCATCAGGGCCCGGTATTTCTCCTTGCGGACGAAATACGCCAGCCGGTCGCCGGCCGGCGCCCACGACACCCACGGCACCGTGTTCCAGCGCGCACCCGGCACGGCGATGTACTCGAAGCCCCTCGACGGATCGAAGCCCTTCGTGAGGTTGCGCACCGCCTCGCCGTCCTTGGTCGAGATGAGGACGATGTCGAGTTCCTGATCGCGGCGGTTGCCGACGACGGCCGCCATCAGATCGCCGGAAGGCGAGGGCTCGATCGAGAGGACCGCCGAGTAGCGGGTCTTCTCGGGGTTGGGCGCGAGGTTGCGCCCGTAGTCGGTGGGCCGCTCCTTGTCGCGGAACGGCTTGAAGCGATCCTTGAGGTACTTCTGGAACTGCTCGTCGAACTCCTCGCTCGACACCTTGAAGGCGTCCTGGTAGGCGCTGTCGCCGCCGCCGATCACGTTCTTGCGCAGCGCGAAGAGGAACTGGCGGATCCCCTCCTTGCCCCACTTCGACTCCATGAACTCGAAGGCGGCATGCCCGAGGTTGTAGACCATGCGGGCGTTGTTGAAGTCGCCGTAGCCCTCCATCTCGCTCATCTTCGGGACGTTCTCGGCGACGGCCACGTCGCGGACCGTCATCAGGTCGAGCGGCCGCCACACCCCGGCGAGGAAGTCCGACAGGCCCTCGTCGACCCAGAGCGGCACGTTCCGCCGGATGAGCGAGCGGGGGATGATGTCGAACTCGAAGATGTGCGTCAGCTCGTGAACGATGAGCCGGTAGAGCTGATCGGTGGGTTCGTCGATCGGCAGCACCAGGCGGGAGCGGGAGGGCTCGGCAAACGCCGCGACGCCCTCGGGCACGTCACCCTGCATGATGTTCTGCTGCTGGAACTCGCTCTGGGTCTTGAAGACGACCATCGGCACCTTGAAGGCCAGGTCGTGCTTGAGGTCGGAGCTGATCTGCTGGTAGGCGCTCTCGGCGTAGCCGGCCACGCGCTCGAGGTGGCTCTCGAGTTCCGGGTAGTAGTAGATCTCGAAGTGCTCCGTCGTGTAGATGTGCCACTCGAAGTTGTCGTACTTGACCCGGTTCTTCCCGTAATAGGGAACGAACGGGGTCTGGGCCATCGCCTCCGCTGCCGCGAAGACGATCAGCAGCGTGAGCGCCGCCGCGCGAATCGCGCGCCGGGTTCTCGTGCGCATGGCGTCACCTCGAAACGTGTGGGTCAGCAGGGTCGGCACCGTCAAGCACGCCATGTTACTTGGGTTCCACGGGCCCCCGCAAACGGCTCTCGCGAGCCTTCCGCGCCTCGCGCCGCTCATTGGATCGCGCGGCGCGCGGTGGCGCCGTGGCGGCACGGCGACGGCCGTTGGATTCCAGTCCCGGCGCCTGCCTGGCGCCTCCGCCCGCGCCCTCCCGGGCGCGCACTTACCCGCCGGGGCCATCCGCGAGTATCCTTGTTGACGATGTCCCGCTACAGGGCGGCGGTCGCCGTCCCCGACGTGCCGAACCAGCGAGCGCGCAGGCGAACGCGCGCTTCCCTGTGCCCCGGCCGAAGCCGGGACGGCCGATGCGCAGGACGAGGTGCCGGTGACGGCGCAGCGCGCGCCCAGTGCCGCCTGCCCGTCCCACACCGGGGATCGGAACGATGACCAAGAAATGGATTCTCGCGGTGGCCGCCGTGGCCGCCCTGACGGTTGCGACGACACCGCTCTGGTGGCCTGGCGCCACGGGCCAGACGGTCGCCCAGGCCGCGCCTGCGGCCGAACTGTGCGACGCACAGGCCAGGCCCGCGCCGATGAATCACACCGTGAAGGACATCGAGGGGCATGACGTCGACCTGGCGGCGTACCGGGGCAAGGTGGTGTTCCTGAACTTCTGGGCGACGTGGTGCGGGCCGTGCAAGGTCGAGATCCCGCACTTCGTGGACCTGCAGGCGAAGTACCGGGACCAGGGTGTGGTGTTCCTCGGGCTGTCGGTCGACGACACGGTGGAGCAGCTCAAGCCGTTCGTCGACGAATACAAGATCAACTACCCGGTGCTGGTCGGGCTCGGCAACGACGACGTCCAGGAGGCCTTCGGGCCGCTCATGGGCATCCCGACGACGTTCGTCATCGACCGCCAGGGCAGCATCTGTCGCAAGCACCAGGGTCTGGCCACCGCGGAGCAGTTCGAGCGGATCATCCAGGCGCTGCTCTGACGGTGCCGGCCACACCGGGGTCGCGGGGCCGTCCATCCGATCCGTAGTATGATCTGCGGCTGGAAGTCCCCGCCGCCACCCGGCCGGCGTCGTGCGGTTTCGTGGAGGCTGAGGATCCGGTGAGGAATGCGTAAAGGATTCACACACGCGCGGCTGGCCTGCGGGTGCCGCATCGCCTTCCGCGATGGCGTGGAAGGCAGCCCGTTCATCATCGTCGTAGCCGAGAAGTCGGCGGGCTGTCCGTCGCCGCTGCACGTCCGCGATCTGCCGCTCTACGATTACCGCGAGGCGATGCGTCCGCCTACGCGGATGCTCCCGCCCGAAGAGGAAGAGTACGAAGAGGAAGGCTGACGCCCCGTCTTCGCGTCACACCCGCTTCCACTTGCTGGCGTCCGTCAGTCGCTGGCGCGCCTCAGGCCGGGCGAACCAGCGCGTCAGTCCGCAGGCGCGACACACCACCACGTCGAACCTGGCCGCCTTCAGGAAGCCGCCGAGCCCGGGCAGGTAGTTGGGGGCGTGTCCGCCGCCGGCACCGATCGACTCGGCCCGGTAGAGCGTCGTGCCGCCGCAGTTGGGGCACGGTGCGTAGTCGCTCACGTCGGTCTCCTCCCCTCGTCCTTCACGTCCTGTCGTCGCGGGCCGCGCGCCGGCCGTCGGTCGCCGATGTGGCCCGGCTGGCCGGCGAGCGCTTCCCCTCCTGCAGGGCCCGCCGCAGCAGGAACTCGATCTGGCCGTTCACGCTGCGCAGATCGTCGTTGGCCCAGCGCTGAACGGCGTCGAGCACGTCCTGATCGATCCGCAGCAGGAACGCCTTCCGCTCACCCACGTCACGCTCTTCACTGGTAGATCGTGCCGGTGTTGACGATGGGCTGCGTCCCCTTCTCGCCGCACAGGACGACCAGGAGGTTGCTCACCATCGCGGCCTTGCGCTCCTCGTCGAGGTGGATGATCGCCTTGCTGGAGAGCATCTCGAGCGCCATCTCCACCATGCCGACCGCGCCCTCGACGATGCGCTGGCGGGCGGCGATGATCGCGCCGGCCTGCTGGCGCTGCAGCATCGCGGCGGCGATCTCCGGCGCGTAGGCGAGGTGGCTGATGCGCGCCTCGAGCACCTCGACGCCGGCCTTGGCCAGTCGTTCCTGGATCTCGCGCTTCAGGTGATCGGCGACCTCGGCCGTGTGCCCCCGCAGCGACCGCTGCTGCTCGTCGTGGGCGTCGTAGGCGTAGCTGGTGGCGAGGTTGCGCAGCGCGGCCTCGCTCTGGACGTGCACGTAGTTCTCGTAGTCGTCCACCTCGAACACCGCCTCGGCGGTATCCACCACGCGCCAGACGACGACCGACGCGATCTCGATGGGGTTGCCTTCGCTGTCGTTCACCTTCAGGCGGGCGCTCTCGAAGTTGCGGACGCGGAGCGAGATGCGCCGTTTGGTGAAGAACGGGTTGGCCCAGCGCAGGCCCGCCGCCCTGGCGGAGCCGGCGTAGCTGCCGAAGAGCTGGAGCACCCGGGCCTCGTTCGGGTTCACGATGAAGAGCCCGGCCAGCAGCAGCATCGTGATGGCAATCGACATCGCGGCCATGACGATCTGGACGTTCGCCTCGGCCTGGATGCTCACGTTCAGCCACCAGAAACCGGCGGCGGCCGCCGCCACGAGGAGGCCCAGCATCAACCCCCCGGGCAGGCCATCGAGTTCGCGTTCACGGATCATCGGTTCCTCCTTGTGCTAGCGGAGTGATATCATTCTGACATCGCCCTGTCAAGCCGCGGATCCGATGGTAGGATCGCCGCCGGTGGCGGGCGGACCCGCCACGCGGGACATCACATGGCCAAGACCCTCAGCACCGAGTTCGAGGTTGCCTGCCCCTGCTGCGGATCGACGCTGGTCGTCGATGCCGTGCTGCGGCGGGTGATCCGCCACGTGGAGAAACGGCGCGGCGACGCGCCCGAACTCGACGAGGCGCAGCGCATCGTCGAGGAGCAGGCCAGGCGGCGGGAAGCGATCTTCGAGCAGTCGAAGCTCGCCGAGCAGACGCGCGCCGACGATCTCGCGCGGCGCTTCGAGGAGGCGCTCGAGCAGGCGCGCGATGAGCCGGTGTCGCGGCCGACGCGGGATTTCGACCTCGACTGAGGCGGCTCAGCGTGGCGCGTGACACGCCACGTCGCGCCGGCGGTGCTCCCGCGGCAGATCGGTCCAGTGCTCGCGGCCGTGGTACTCGACGGGCTTGCGTCCGTAGCGCTCGCGGTACGCGCGGTACCAGCGGCGCAGCCGCCTCGCCCGCGCCTCGCCGGTCGGCAGGGCGTGGTGCGGGTAGTCGATGAGCATCCGCTCGACCTTCCAGACGAAGCGATCCGACAGCCGCCAGTCGTAGCGCCCCATCTCGCGCGCCACGTCGACCACGGCGTACCCGGTGATGCGCCCGGTGAAGTCCACGTACGGCGCCTGATAGCTGGCCGCCAGGGCGCGCGCCGACCGGAACACCGGCTTCCGCCCGTGGAGTCCCGGGTCGCGTGAGCGCGCCACCGAGCCCCACCGGCCATCCTGCCGGTACACGAAGATCACGTGGTCGAGCTGGTCGACCGATTCGAAGCTCAGGACGAGCGGCGGGTAGCCCTGCTGTTCGAGGATGACGGCGGCCGCCAGCGCCGCCTCGAGGCAGTGGGCCGTGCCATCGCGGACCACGCGCCGGAAGCTGCGCAGCGTCTGGCCGCCGCGCTCGTCGTTGTAGGGCAGCGCGTTGAGCCAGCGCTGGACGCCGAGCGGGGTCCGGCACCGCTCGATGACGCGTACCTCGGCGGGCGTGAAGGGTGATGTGGCTGGTGAGGGCATTCGTTCCGGGGGCATGAGTGGTGAGCGCTGGCGAGCGGCGCGCCGGCAGGCGCGGGCCGGAATCGCCGTCGAGCTTGACAATTGCTTCCTGTTATACTCCGGGCCAACGCGAAAGCTGCGAGGGCGCCCGAACCGGCCGCAGCTCCCGGTGAGGCCCCGGGCTTTCCGGCGCCCGTGCCGTGGCGCGCGGCCGGGCGGCTGTCCCGGCATCCGCGCCGACGTGGCAGGAACGGTGAGTATGGGTCGTCGGCTCTACGTCGGAAACCTCCCCTACAAGACCACGGACGAAGACCTGCAGCAGCTGTTCTCGCAGGCCGGACCCGTGGACAACGTGCGCGTGATGCGCGACATGGCCACCGGCCGCGCGCGCGGGTTCGCGTTCGTGCAGATGATGACCGACGAGGCCGCGCAGGCGGCCATCGCCCAGTTCCACCAGTATCAGATGGAAGGCCGGCCGCTCGTGGTCAACGAGGCGCGCCCGAAGCCCGAAGGTGAAGGTGGTGGTGGCGGCCGCCCGCCGCGCTTCGACCGGCAGGACCGTGGCGACCGCGGCGAGCGCGACGGCGGCAACCGCCGCGAGCCGCGCTGGTAGGCGCGGATCATCTCGACACGCCGGGTCTGGTACCTGGCGCCCCGGCTGGGCGCGCCCATCTGCCCGCACGGTCCGTCAGCCATGGCAGCCGCGCCCGGCGCCACGACGGGGCGCGCCCAGGCGATCCTCACGTCATCCATCCCAGCAGCAACTGGATGGTCACCCGCTCGGCCCAGTAGCCGTCGCCCCGATCCGTCGCCTGCTCGACGAACCCGCAGTGTCCTCCGTCGTCGGTGAGGACGCGTGTGATGGCGGGATCGCGGGTGGGCTGGGCGTGCTGCGGAACCCGGTGGCGGGGTAGGCCGAGCGCAGCGCGCCTACCTCAAGGGATCCCCGCCCATGACGGCCGACCCGCGACGCCACCAGGACGAGCCCAGCGTCGTGTAGCTGGCGCGCTCCACCACGAGGCCCGTGCTGGAAAAGAACACGAGGAACCCAGCGGGTTGCGGCAAAGACGCGAGCAGGGGCTCGAGCCAGAACGTGACCCGCGTCATCGGAGGAATCAGGGCCAACCGCTGCCGGACGAGGTCGCGCCCGTGTCGATCCGCCACCAAGATGGAGCAGTCGGTCGGCTCGGCCCCCACGTTGGCGACCAGGTAATACGTATCGCCCGCCTCGGCCCCGTAACGTCCGGAACCGCTGGCGAACGCCCAGACGCCGCCCAATTGCCCCGCGCCCACGCCGTTGTGCACGCCCGTCCAGGCACCGCCGGGCGTGGCGGGCCACCACATCGTGCGCTCGGCGGCGATGACGAGGCCGCTGGCCTCGAGGCGGGTGGCGTGTACCGTGTGCGCGAGGGCGCGCCCCTCGCCCGGGAACTCTTCGTAGTTCACCCAGATCGTGCGGCGCGACCGCGGCGGCAGGGCGTAGGTCTTCTCGAGCACGCGCCCGTCCTCCAGCAGGAACGACGCGCGCACCTGCTGGACCTCGTCGAGCGGGTTGGCCAGCAGTAGGAACTCGTCGAAGAAAGGTCCGGTGGCACCTTCCG
Organism: Vicinamibacteraceae bacterium; assembly: GCA_039812685.1. Taxonomy (GTDB): domain Bacteria; phylum Acidobacteriota; class Vicinamibacteria; order Vicinamibacterales; family JAFNAJ01; genus JBDIBB01. The sequence continues at coordinate 1,842 of JBDIBB010000002.1, read as the reverse complement.
CGAAGTACGCGGTCTGCGACGCCGACGCCTCGCCCTGGCTGAAGCCGGCGGCGAACCACGGTCCGCCCGGCGGGGTGTAGTACATCGACCGCTCCACCCATACGTCGTCGGCGACCGACTTCACCGACACGCCGAACTCCGCGGCCCGTAGGCGGGGCTCGGTGCTGGCGGCGTCGCTCACGCGAATGGTGGTGCGGGCCCGGGCCGGCAGGCGATGCCAGCACACGATCGGGTCGCCGTCAGCCATGAGGTACGTCACGCTCACATCGACCGTCTCGTTGCCGAGGTTGAGGAAGAGCAGGTAGGTGTCGAACCCGGGCAGCGTCGCGCCCTCGGCGAAGATGCAGTTGCCCCAGGCCGGGCAGGCGGACCGGGCAACCGTGTGGCCGCCGTACAGGCCGCCATCGCCCCACAGCATGCGCCGCTCCACGACAACCGGGACGTCGGCCGAGACAAGGAAGCCGAACGCCCCCGTCCAGCCGCCCAGGATGGCGCGGGCGTCGACGTCCACGGAACCGCCGGGCGGCAGCGTCACGAAGTACTCGGCCCGGTGTCCGCCCTCGCCGAAGGTCTGTACCTGGACGTGCCCGCTCGGGCCGAAGGGTTGATCACTCGTCAGCGTCAGCACCGTGACGAACTGGGCGGTGACGAGGCCCTCGGCAAACGCGTAGCGACGCTCGGCGGCGTAGGCGTATGGCCAGGCGTTGGCGACGGCCGTCGGGAGGGTCCGGAACCGGAACTCGTCGCGGTTGCTGACCCCGTCGTCGTCGCGATCGAGGCCGCCGTCGTCCACCAGGGGGTCGAGGCCGAAGAACCGCTCCCAGGAATCGGGCATGCCGTCCCCGTCGAGGTCGGGGCCGCGCACGTCCACTTCGTTGGGGGCGCTCTCGACCACCTGCGGCTGGGCCCAGGCGGCCGCGGCGACCAGGCTGGCGAGTGCCACGATCGCCACGACACGGCAGATCGGCGTCATGATGGCCTCCGTTCCGGCTGCTACTGCAGGCGGGTCGCCAACGCCGCCCCGCCCGACGTCCACCCGGCCCCCCGGTAGATCGCCCGCTCGACGATGATCGGCAGCGTCGCCGACACCATGGCCCCGCACTTCCGGTTGCCGCCGACCCCCGGGACCTGTGAGGGGGTCAGGTTGGCCCGTCCCCAGGCCGGGATCGAAACGGCCTTGAAGTACGGGCCTCCGTCACTGCACATCAGCTCGACGTTCGCGGTCGCGATCGCCGCATTGGGGTTGCCGAACAGGAGATAGGTCTCCGTGTCCGCGTTCACCTCGGCGTCGGCGAGGGCCCAGTGGGTCCCCGCCGCGGTGGTCCCGGGCGAGTTGTGCGCCTCGTACCATTGAGGATAGGCGCCTGGCCACCACATGGCCCGCTCGGCAACCACCGGGATGCCGTTCGTGGCATGGACGCTTGCCGCGAAGGCCAGGTTCGCCAACTGAGGGTCCAAGTCCACCCAGACATTGTGTCTCGCATGCGGCGGCACCGCATACGGCCTCAGGACGAGCTGTCCCGAATCGAGGTAGTACCGGATCTCGCCCCGCGCCTCGACGTTGTTGGGGTTGACGATCAGCAGGAACGCGTCGAAGAAGGGCCCCGTCGCCCCCTCCGCGAACCACCACGAGGTAGCGGCCGCCGTCACGCCGGCGCTGCCGTGCCCGGCCTGCCAGCCCGTTCCCAGGTAGACCGCCCGCTCGGCAAGAATCGCGGGACCGGTCCCCAGCACCGTGATCTCGCCCGCAACATCGGTGTTGGCCAGTACCTGCACGCCCGCGGCGTTCGTCTGCATGTCAACGGCAATGGTGACCCGTTCGCGGGGAGGAACGAGATAGTC
>JBDIBB010000001.1:0-115499 GCA_039812685.1 Vicinamibacteraceae bacterium | reverse complement strand
CGACGCTCGACGTCACGAGTGGTGAGCGCAGTCATCGATTCGCAAGCCTGTTGCCTGGAGGCGACGCGCTCATCTACACGGTGGGGTTCGAGGGCATCGACAACTACGACGACGCTCGAATCGACATCTGGGACATGCGAACGGGAACGAGAGCGACGCTCGTCGAGCGTGGGACCTCGGCGACCTACTCGCCGTCTGGGCACATCGTCTACGCGCGAGGCGGGAAGTTGATGGCGGTGCCGTTCGACGCGAAGCAGGCGCGCATCGAGGTACTGCGCGCTGGCGAAGTCGAAGCCGTTCTGCTACCCGAAAGGTGTCCGGGGCGGCCTTCGAGGTCCTGGACGGCGTCATGATGAGCCGGAACACGGGCGCCGCCCATTATGCCCTCTCCAGGCGCGGCGACCTCGCCTATGTGCCCGGCCCGGCGGAAGGCGGGCGCAGGACGCTCGTCTGGGTCGATCGGTCGGGCAGGGCGAGGCCGCTCCCGTTGCCGCCAGCGTCCTACCTCTATCCGCGAATCTCACCCGACGGCCGTACCATGGCCGTGGAGATCGAGGGACCCAACCACGATTTCTACCTGTACGATTTCGCGCGAACGGTGCTCAGCAAGGTGACCACCGACGGACTCAGTCACGATCCCGTCTGGTCACCCGACGGCACCCGCCTGGCGTTCAGATCGTGGCAGGCAGGCGGAATGACCTTGTGGTCGATGCGCCTGGATCGAAGCGCCCCGCCAGAACGCCTGGATCCTGGCGGGTCGCGTCAGAGCCCGGTGTCCTTCTCGCCTGATGGGAGGCTGCTCGCCTTCGATCAGAAGGATCCCGAAACCGGAGATGACGCGTGGGTGCTTCCGCTCCAGGGCGACGGCCCTCCTCGACCGGTGGCGCGCACGCGTTTCGGCGAGGGCTCGATGAAGTTCTCGCCCGACGGCCGCTGGGTCGCGTACTCCTCCGATGAATCCGGCAGGCCTGAGGTCTACGTGCAGGCGCTGCCTGGTCCGGGACCGAAGATCCAGGTGTCGAACGACGGAGGGAACGACCCGGTCTGGCGTCGCTCCGGCGGGGAGCTGTTCTACCGCGCCGGCGACAGGATGATGGTCGTCTCGGTGGTGACCGCGCCGCGATTCAAGGCATCGGCGCCGCGGCGCCTCTGGGAAGGCCAGTATTCACAAGGCATCGGCGCCTCGTGCGGCATGCCGGGCGTCAGCTCGTCGAACTACGACGTCACCGCCGACGGGCAACGATTCCTGATGGTACGCGACGAAGACCAATCGACATTCTCGACGAAGATCGTCGTGGTGCTCAACTGGGTCGAGCAGGTGAAGGCCCTCGAACGATCACGGGCGAACGCCGCACCGGCCGCCGCGCGTTGACGAGATCCGGCTCGGCCTCGCGAGCGTCTCCTCAACCCGACTCCGTGCAAACCTTGCACCCTCGCCCCCGCATCGTCCCCGCGGGGGCGACGAAGGGCCCGGCGCCGGGATGCCCCTCGACCAGACGTGACTTCGGGAGCGACCCCTGCCGCGCCGCGCGCGCCACGGGGCGCCTGCAGCGGTCCTAACGCGCCTTCTGCCTGCCAATCGCGATGTTGCCGCTGAAGGTGGTGGCCTCGATGCGGGCGCTGCCGTCACCGTAGACGCCCTGCAGGGCGCGCTGGCGCGCCGCGTCCTGTTCGCCGGCCGGCGCGCCCGTGAGCTGCAGGTCGCTCGACAACGCCCCGCTCCAGGTGGAGGCGTCCAGCTCGAACCCGGTGCGTCCGTCCACGAGCAGCCGCACGTTGCCCGAATGTGACTTCAGCTCGTAGCGCGCGCTCCGGTTCAGTGCGCCCTCGAACTCCACGTCGCCCGACATCGACTTGAGCGTCGCCCGCTCGCACGAGGCGTCGCGCAGCGTGATGTTGCCGCTCACGGTGGACGCCGTCACGCCACGCGCCTTCACCGCCCGCGCGGTCACGTCGCCGCTCACCGTGTTCGCGCTGACGTCGCCCGCCACGCTGCTGGCGTCCAGTTGCACGTCGCCTGAAACCGACCGCAGGGTGGCCTGTGACGACAGCTCGCTGGCCGTCACGTCGCCGCTCACCGTCTCGGCCATCACCACGCCTCGCACGCCCGACACGCGAACGTCACCCGACACCGACTTCAGGTCCACGCTCGATCCGGCCGGCACCACCACGTCGAACTCCACGGTGGGCATCGCCCAACGGTGTTCACGCCATCTCTGGACCGGCGCGTGCACCTCCACACGATCTCCCTGTTGTTCGATCACGAGATCCATCGCCGCGAGGACCGGTGCGGCCGCGTTCGCGTCCGACGCCCGAACGACCTTCGTGGCGTCGATCCGCACCTCGCGGTCGCCCGCACCCGTTACCGTGATGGTGCCCGCGAAATTCCGCACCACGATGGTGATCGGGCCCGAGGTCTTCAGCACCTTCTGCACCTTCTCGGTGAAGCGCTGGCCCCTGCCGCCCCGGCGCTGGCCCTCGGGCTCCCTGGCCGACTCCTGCCGGGCGCGCGCGGCCTGGGCCGCGGCGCGTGCCGCGTCCTCGCTGGCCCTGGCGGTCTCCCGCGGCGTCGGCCTGTGCTGGTCGGCCGCCACATCAGCCGTACACGGCAGCGCAGACAGCGACGCCGCGGTCGCGGGGGCGGCCAGCACGACGGCAATCAGGGCGGCGGGAAGCGACGAGCGGTTGGACGGCATGGCGAGGGTCCTACGACTTGTTCAGGCCTTCGACGACGCGGGCCGCGCCATTGGCGTTGCCCTTGCGCAGTTCGTTCATCAGTGCGATGGTGTCCTGCAGCAGCGACACCTTCCTGCGGAAGGCATCGAACAGGCTCTCCTGCGCGACACGGCTCTCCGGATCGGCCCGCAACGCGGACTGGCTGTCGTCGATCGCCTGGTCGATCAACGCCAGGTTCTTCCGGAGTGTGGCCGTGACTTCGGGGTCGAGCGGTGAATCCGATGCCTGCGCGACCTGCTCGAGGTTCGCGATCGCACGCTCGTAGTGCGTGGCCGCCAGCGCCAGCTCCGATTCGACCGATTGGACGAGATCGTCGGCGCTCGCGTTGGCGGGCGCCGGCCTCGCCAGGCCCGGCGGCGCGGCGGGCTGGCGCGAGACGTAGAACAGCGACGCGCCCACCACGACCACCAGCGCCGCCGCCGTCGCCAGCCACGCCCACGATCGCCAGGCGATCGCCGGCGCGCGCGCCGGCCGCGCGGCCTCGGCCGCCTGCGCGAACCCGGGGTCGGCCCCCAGTCTTGCGACAATCGACGCCCACGTGCCCGCCGGCAACGGCCGCTGCTCGATCGCGCCCGCCGCCTCGCGCACGCGGCGCAGATCGGCCACCAGCGCGCGGCAGTCCCCGCACGCCGAGAGGTGCGCCTCGGCAGCGGCCCGGCCTGCCGCCTCGAGCTCGCCGTCGACGTAGTCGCTCGCGCAGACGAGGAAATCGTCGCAGCTCATCATCGCTGACCGCTTCCCGGCGGTCCGGGCGACCGTGTGTCGCCGCCGAGGAGGAACGCGCGGATGCGCAAGCGCGCCTTGTGCACCTGCGACTTCGACGTGCCGTCCGACACGCCGAGAATCCGCCCCACTTCCTGGTGCTCGAATCCTTCCACGTCGTGCAGCAGGAACGCCGCCCGGCACGCCTCCGGCAGCCGTGCGATCGCGCGATCCATGTCGATCCGCGCCGCATGACCGTCGATCGCGCCGCGTCCGGGCAGCCGCCACTCACGCAGATCCTCAACCGACGATGTCAGGCGCTCGGTCCGCCCCGCCCTGCTCCGCAGTCGATCGAGGCAGAGGTTCATCGCCAGCCGATAGAGCCAGGTTCCGAGCGCCGAATCGCCCTTGAACGTGTCGACGCGCCTGAAGACCTGCAGGAAGATCTCCTGCAGCATGTCTTCCGCATCGGCCGCCCGGCCCATCATGCGATACGCCAGTCCGTAGAGCCGTGACCCGTACCGGCGATAGAGTTCTTCGTAGGCCGTCGTGTCCGCGGCGCGCAGTCGCTCAGCCAGCGCCGCATCTTCTGCGCGGGTCTCGCTGGTACCTTTGGACGGAAGCAGTGCCACGCCGGGTTGGTCCTGTGCGAAAGGGTAGTGTACCAAGAACGGGCGGGAGATCCGCAACGGCCGAATGAGACGATGTCGGGCCGATTCCGGTTCTGGCGTGAGCGGCACGCCCGACGCGTCGCCGCAGCCGTCACTCAGCGATGCGATCGCGACGGCGCCCATCGACGGGCCTGGAACTCGCGCACTCGCGCGCCTGTCGCCGGCACGCCCTCGGCAGCGAGCAGCGCCTGCTTCATCGACTCGCGGCCGCCGTAGCCGCCGAGCCGGCCGCCGGCCGCGATCACGCGATGGCACGGCACGGCGGGGTCGACACACTCGCGCATGATGTTGCCCACCGCGCGCGCCGCGCGCGGCGCGCCCGCCCACCCGGCCACGTCGCCATAGGTGGCCACCCGGCCTGGCGGAATGGCGCGCACCGCCGCGAGCACGCGGGCCGTGAACGTGCTCACCGTCCCTGGCGTGCCGGAAGGCGATGGCCTCGCGTGCCCGGGCGCGCGTGCCGGGGTGACGGGCCGTTTTCGGGGGCGCTGCGCTGCCACGAATCCAGAGGGAAACCTGACTAACGACCCACCGTCACCTTGATCCGGAACGAGACGCCTCCCAGATCGTCCTCGCCGAACTCGTGAGACAGGCCCGCTTCGCCGAAGGCACGGCTCACCCGGCGCCAGTGCACCTCGGCGGCCGCCCCGAACCACTTCCAGACCGGGATCTCCACCCCGCCGAGCGCATGGTAGCTGGTGTATCGCTCGTCGACGTCGTCGCCGGGCCCCGCGAACTCCGAGCTCTCCCGATAGGCCACCAGGCCGAAGCCGGCGCCGACGTACGGCTTGACGCCACCCAGTGGCGAACGTGCGGTGCGGGCCGCTGGCCGAGGCGGGGCGGCGGCCTGCGGCGCCCGGCCCTGTGACTCGCCCCCGCGCGCAGCTCCCTGATCGAGCGACGCCTTGGCGGGAGGGGAGGGGCTGGCCGGTGGCGTGCCGCGCTTCTTCGGCGCGACGAAGAACTTGTACCCGAAGGTCACCTCGATGGGCCGAACCTCCACGCGGAGCGGGATGCCGAGCGGGAACACCGCGCCCTGGTGGACGAACGCCCGTTGGCCATCGGCGGCCAAGCGCGTGAGATCGACCTGCGCGAACAGACCGGAGCGGTGCGTGAGCGAGCCCCCGCCGCCGAGAATCGGGCCCCCGCTCGTGCCCAGCGTGGCCTTGAAGGTTTCGCGCGCCGCGAATTCCTGGTAGCCGAACGTGAAGAACCCCGCCACGTGGAAGGCTGGTGGCCCCGACGGCCGCCGGACCGCCGGCCGGGTCGCGGGTGGTGCCGGCGTCTTCTGGGCGAGGTCGCCGGCCTGCGCCGTGAAGGGCGTGGCAGTGGTGGCCGGCTGGGCGAGGGCCGCATGGGCGCAGGCCAGGGTGAGCCAGACGCACGAGATCGTGGTCAGTCGTGTCGCGGCGCTCACTTGATCAACCCCAGTCCCCGCAGGGTGTTGCGCGGGTTGATGAGCCCGGCGCCGTACTCCTGATCCACTCCCGGAGCGCCCTTGTCGGTGGCAAACCGCTTGATGGCGGCCTCCACCGCCTGCGGGCTGGTGATGCCCTGGGACATCAGGAGCGCCGCCAGGCCCGACACGTGCGGCGTCGCCATCGAGGTGCCCTGGTAGTAGACGTAGGCGAAGGTGTCGAAGCGCGGCGCGGCATAGCGGAGCGGCCCCCCCGTGAAGGTATCGGTGAAGATCGGGGAGTAGGTCTGCTGGAGAATCGCACCGCTCGAGCTGCCGGCGGCACGATGATCTCCGCCCGGCGCCGCGATCTCCACGTACGGCTTCACGCCGGAGTAGTAGGCGCGAGTGAGGCCGCGACCGACCGCGGCCACCGCCATGGCGCCCTCGATGGGGGCCGCCTGCTCGGCGAGCCGCTCGACCGGATTGTCGCGCTCGTAGTCGTTGCCGGCGGCGACGGCGACAAACGCGCCGCGTCCCACCGCGTACCGGATGGCCTCGCCGATGAGGGGGGCCTCGGGGCCGCCGCTGCGGCCGAGGCTCATGTTGATCACCTTGGCGCCGTTGTCGGCCGCGTACCGGATCGCCCGCGCGATCACGTCGTCGGTGCCGATCGCCGGTGAGTCGAAGGCATCGTCCCAGGTCGACGCGATGCACTTGACCGGCATGATCTTCACGTTGAACGCCATGCCCGCCACGCCCACGCCGTTGTTGGTCGCCTGCCCGATCGTACCCGCCACGTGCGTGCCGTGCCCGTCGAGATCCACCGGATCGTCGTCGTTCCAGATGAAGTCGCGCGGCGCGACGAACCGTGACGCGGGCCCGAGCTCGGGCGCCAGCGCGAAGGGCACCGACACGCGGCCGAGCGCCGGGAAGCGCACGCCATCGACTTCGAAGGGCACGCCCACGAAGTCGAACGTCGCGTTCTCGTAGGCGACGCCGGTGTCGAGCACCGCCACGACGATCGCGCTCGACGCGCCCTGGTTGATGTCCCACGCCTGTTCCATCCCGATGGCGGAGAAGTTCCACTGGTTGGTGTAGAGCGGATCGTTGGGCGTGAAGTAGGGGTAGACGCGGTAGGCGGCCTGCGCGTACTCGACGTCGGGACGCTGCATCAGCTCGGCCGCGACCGCCTCGACATCGGCCTCGGGGTCGATGCGCATGATCTCGAAGTTGGCGTGACTGGGCGTGTAGAGGCCGGTGGCGCCCACCGCCCGCATCGACGCGTCGCGGGCGCCCGCCACGCCGCCGCGGAACCTGACGATCACCTTGCCCGGCTCGTACGGCCAACTGGCGCGTGCATCGGTGGTCGTCTCGGCGGCGTCCGCCCCGGCGGCATCCGCCACACGCGGCGCGGCCCGGCGGTGGCGGACCGTGAGTTCGCCCGTGTCGATGGCGGGAGCGGCGGTGGGCTGCGCGAGCACGCGCCGGGACGCGTCTCCAGGGGCCACCTGTGCGATGACGGTCAGTCCGGCCGTCGCGCTGGCGGCAAACGCCAGCGCGAGCCACTTCCGGCGTGCGAGATGAGACATGGGCTCTCCGGCCTCCGCGCGTCGCGGCCCGGGTGCCGCGCGGGCGAGGGCGACGTCAATTCTACGCTGACGTCTGGCCTCACCACGGTGTGACCGATCCCGTGCGGAGGGCCGTGGTCCGTGGGTGGAGAGGACGGACCCGGCACCCGGCCGGGACAGACCCCGCGGTGGCCCGGCCCGCCCGGTTGCGGCACCCGGCCGGGCCAGGCGCCGTCAGGTCAGCGCGTCTGCGCGCCGGAGTTCGTCTGCTGGCCGGGCCCGCGCGGGGATGTCGCGGCCGGGGCGCCCGCGTCGAACGCCTCGAGGCGCACGTGCCCGTCAGGCCTCGGCAGGGTGATGCCCGCCAGGTGCGCGAACGTGGGCGCGATGTCGGCCGGCGACGCTGCCATGCCGTAGCGGGCCGCCTTGACACCGGCGCCGAAGAAGACGAGCGGCACACGCGCGTCGTAGTCGAACAGCGAGCCGTGCGTGGCCACCGATCCGGTGGTGATCCAGTAGGCACGCGGTGCCAGCACGAGATCGCCCCTGCGTGCCGGATGGAAGCTCAACCCAAGGGCCCTGGCGGCCGCGTCACCCTCACCCGTGCCCGCGGCGACCTGATCGCTGCGGTAGACGCGGGCCACACCGGGCACCGATTCCAGGATCTGGATGGTCGTCCGCAGGGCTTCCGTGTTCCGCAGCAGGCTCTCGTAGCGGCCGGCGACGAAGTAGACGTCGGGGTACGCGAAGGAGGCCACGTGCGGCCCCGGCCCGAACAACGGCTCCAGCGCCTTGTCGACGCGCTCCCGGACCTGCTGTGTGAGGATCCGCCCGGCGTCGACGCCCAACGCCGCCATCTGCTCGGGGATCGGCGAGACGCCGTGGTCGCCGGTGAAGGCGAGCACGTAGTTCTGGCGCCCGACCGTCCGATCGAGGTGGTCGAGCAGATCGCCGATGGTTGCATCCAGTCGGGCCAGCACGTCCTGCACCTCGTGGCTGCGCGGGCCGTAGGCGTGGCCGACATGGTCGAGCACCGAGTAGCTGATCGCCAGCACGTCCCGCCGCTGCGCGTCGCGCCCCAGTTGCAGGTGGTCGATGGCAGCCTCGGCCAGGCCCGTCAGCGCCGCATCGGCAGCCGGCGTGTAGCTCCACTTCGTGCGGAACTCCTTGTCGGCCACGCCGCTCTTGCTCGTCACCTCGTGGGGAAACTGGTGCGTCCACCCGTGGGGCGAGCCCTCGCTGTCGACATCGTCGTCCCAGTGGTAGCTGTCTTCGGGAAGCAGCCGGGTCCACGGCCGGCCGTACTCCGCGTCGGGCGTGTGCGTCCTGGCGTACTCGGCCAGCCAGGCCGGCACCTCCGCGACCAGCGCCTGGGATGTGGTCCAGCCGTGATCGGCGTCCCACCACAGCATGACGTCGCCGCGGTGGCCCACCATGCCGATGGCCGAGCGGGGCTTGAGCGACAGCGACACGATGCGGGGAGCGATGGCCGACTGGGCGCGCAGCTCGTCGGCGAAGGTGGGCACCAGCAGGCGGCGGCCGCTGTTGCCGGTGGCGGCCGTGGCGGCGTCGCCGTTGACGTGCACCGTCGGCGCCGTGGCGTCGTCGGTGCACTGGACGACGTGCTGCTCCGCGCGATCGAACCACTGGTTCAGCACCATGCCGTGCGTCGCCGGGAAGGTACCGGTGCCGATCGTCGCGTGGCCCGCGCACGTCACGGTGTTCATGTAGGGGTACGCCGATTGCGTGAAGCGCGCACCGCCGTCGAGCAGCCGCCGCAACCCCTTCGTCCACATGTGGCCGTAGCGGTCGAGGTAGTCGTTGCGCATCTGGTCCACGGTGACGATCACGTAGAGCCGTGGCGGCGAGTTGTCGGCCCCCGCCGGAACGGCCATGCCGCACACGGCGGCAGCCAGGATGAGCCCTGCTGCGGGCCCCAGCCAGGATCGCGTGGACAGGCCGCGGACACCCGGGGCGAGCAGCGTGGGTGAGGACATTGGTTGCACCTCGGACATGGCCTGGCGGGAGTCAGCCACGGTGGCGACGGACGGTAAGGTAACACAGGGCTGACACCATGACGTTCACCATGGCGCAGTCACGGGCGAACCAGCCCGGCACCAGCTCTTCCGGCAGCAGGCCCGGCCGGTGCAGCACGTCGATCACGGCGTGACCGAGAAACGCCAGGGCGAGCCAGACGAGAGCCTCGGGCGGATCCCGGAGTATGGCGGTTGATGCCAGGACGAGAAAGCCCACGGCCAGCGCGATCTCGAGCCCCGCGCCGGGGACATCGAGGCGCGCGATGGCGAGCCCGGCGTGCGCGGCGGCCACGAACACCAGCACCATGCCGGCCATCTGGGCCAGCCGGAGCTCGCCCACCACCCGCTGCGGCGAGTCCCAGGGTTCGCGCAGCAGCCTCACCACGCGCCACGCCAGCGGCGCGACGAGCGCGACGGCCGTCAGGGCGAGCGCGATCCCGCCGTCGCTCATCGGACTCGCTGCCGGCCCGCGTGCGGTCGAGTTGGATCGGTGATGCGCACGGCGCCCAGTATAAGCCGCGCCGAAATCCCATATACTCGCCGACCGATGCGTGCCGTCGACATCATCCGCTCGAAGCGCGACGGCCAGGCGTTGTCGCCCGCGGAGATCGCCTGGTTCGTCGAGGGCGTGACCGCGCGCGCCATCCCCGACTATCAGGCGGTCGCCCTGCTGATGGCGATCACGTTGCGGGGCATGACCGGGGCCGAGACCGCTGCCCTCACCTCGGCCATGGTGGCCTCCGGCGAGCGACTCGACCTGTCCGGGCTGCCCGGGCCGAGCGTTGACAAGCACTCCACAGGCGGAGTGGGCGACAAGACCTCGCTCGTCCTGGCGCCGCTTGCGGCGGCCTGCGGTGCCATCGTGCCGATGATGTCGGGGCGGGGCCTGGGGCACACCGGTGGGACCCTCGACAAGCTGGAAGCCATCCAGGGCCTGCGGACCTCGCTCACCGTCGCCGAACTGCGCGCGCAACTGGCGCGCGTCGGCTGTGCCATCGTCGGCCAGACCGACGCCATCGCGCCGGCCGATCGGGTGCTGTACGCGCTGCGTGACGTGACCGCCACCGTCGACTCGGTGCCCTTGATCGCCGCCTCGATCATGAGCAAGAAGCTCGCGGAGGGTGTCGGCGCGCTCGTGCTCGATGTCAAGACCGGGACCGGCGCGTTCATGCGCGAGGAAGCCGACGCGCGGCGCCTCGCCGGACTGATGGCGGCGGCCGGCCTCGAGGCCGGCGTGCGCACCGAGGCGCTCATCACCGCCATGGACGCGCCGCTGGGCCGCGCCGTCGGCAACGCGCTCGAGGTGGCCGAGGCCATCGCCGTGCTCCGCGGGGGAGGGCCGGCCGACCTGGTCGCGCTCTGCGGCGACCTGGCCGCGAGGATGCTCTGGCTGGCCGGGCTCGCCCGCGACGAGGCGGCGGCCGCCCGACAGGTCCAGCGCGCCCTGGCATCGGGCGCCGCGCTCGAACGGTTCGCCGCGATGATCGAGGCGCAGGGCGGCGACCCTCGCGTGGTGGATCGCCCGGAGACACTGCCCGCCGCGCCCGGGCGCGACACGATCGTCGCCCCCCGATCCGGCTACCTGGCTCGAGTGGAGGCCACGGCGGCGGGGACCGCGGCCGTCCTGCTCGGCGCCGGACGCAACCGTGCGGGTGATGCCGTCGATCCCGCGGTCGGCCTCGAACTGCTGGCCGTGCCGGGCGAGGCGGTCGCCGCTGGCCAGCCCCTGCTCGTCCTTCACTACCGCGACGAGGCCTCGCGCGAGCGCGCGCGGGCCGCGCTCGCCGCGGGCATCTCCGTCGCCGACGTCCCGCCGGCCCCGGTCCGGCTCGTGCGTCACCGCCTGCCCTGACGCCATCGCGAGACCCCATGACCACACCCCACGACGCTCCGGCCTCCGTCCGCCACGACCACCGCCTGCGCCTCGCCTTCGCCGGGGTCGCCGCGCTCCTGCTGGGCGCGGCCTATGCCCTGCAAGGCACGCTCGGGCCGCGCGCCCAGGGGGCAGCCGGCGTCCTCTGCTTCCTGTGCATCGTCTGCACCATGTCACGCGACCTGCGCGCGGTGAACTGGCGCACCATCGGCTGGGGATTGACCCTGCAACTGCTGCTGGCGCTCTTCATCCTGAAGCTGCAGATTGGCGGCATCAGGCCCGGATACGAACTCTTCAGCGCCATCGGCGCCGGCATCCGCAAGTTCCTGGAGTTCTCCAACGCGGGCGCCGGCTTCGTCTTCGGCGTGCTGGCCGACCAGGCCGGCATGGAGAAGGCGTTCCCCGGAAACGGTTTCGTGTTCGCGTTCACCGCGCTGCCGACGATCATCTTCGTCTCGTCGTTCTTCACGGTCCTGTACTACTTCGGCGTGCTGCAGTTCGTCGTCAGACTGATGGCGAAGTCGATGATGGGGCTGATGCGCACCAGCGGCGCCGAGACGCTCTCGGCCACCGCCAATGTCTTCATGGGCCAGACCGAGGCCCCGCTGATCGTCAAGCCGTTCGTTCCCGCGATGACGCAGTCCGAGCTGATGGCGATGATGATCGGCGGCTTCGCGACGATCTCGGGCGGCGTCATGGCCGTCTACATCGCGCTCGGGGCCGACCCTGTGGCCATCCTCACCACGAGCGTGATGGCGGCGCCCTGCGGGCTCTACATCGCCAAGATCCTGCAGCCCGAGGTGGAGGTGCCCGCCACGCGCGGCGACGCCACGATCGCCGTCGAGCGGCCGCACAGCAACTTCGTGGACGCGGCGGCCGGCGGCGCCTCCGACGGGATGCAGCTGGCCATCAACGTCGCGGCGATGCTCATCGCGTTTCTCGCCATCCTGGCCATGCTCGACTTCGTGCTGGGCGCGATCCACCCGGCGCTCTCGCTCACCGCCCTGTTCTCGCGGATCTTCGCGCCCGTGGCGGTGCTGATGGGCGTGGCGGCGCCCGACGTCCCGCGGGTGGCCGACCTGCTGGGCACCAAGCTGGTGGCCAACGAGTTCGTCTCCTACGTGAAGCTCACGACGACCTACCGCGACATGGATCCGAGATCCTACGCGCTGGCGACCTACGCCCTCACGGGCTTCGCCAACTTCGGGTCGGTGGGCATCCAGCTCGGGGGGATCGGGGCCATGGCGCCGACCAGACGACACGACCTGGCCCGCCATGGCATGCGCGCCCTGTTCGGCGGCTTCATCGCGACCCTGATCAACGCGTCGATCGCCGCAGTGCTGATGTGAGGAATCCCATGCAGACCGGACTGTTCTCCCGCCTCGAGGAGGCGGCGGCCTCGCTGCGCCCGCGCGTGGGCGAGGCGCCCGACGTGGCCATCGTGCTCGGCTCGGGGCTGGGCGAGTTCGCCGAGCACGTCGAAGAGGCCGTCGTGGTGCCCTACACCGAGATTCCCCACTGGCCCCGCTCGGCCGTGATCGGCCATGCCGGCAAGCTGGTGGCCGGCATCCGCGGCAACCGGCGCGTGGCCGTGCTCTCGGGACGTGCCCATTACTACGAAGGGCATCCGATGGAGGCCGTGACCTTCGGGGTGCGCGTGATGGCCCGGCTCGGCGTGAAGGTCCTGCTGCTCACCAACGCGGCCGGTGGCGTGAACACCGCGTTCGGCGCCGGCGCGCTCATGGTCATCGACGACCACATCAACCTGCTGGGCGCCAATCCCCTGATCGGGCCCAACGACGAGCGGCTCGGCCCGCGGTTCCCCGACATGACCGAGGTCTACTCGCGGCGGTTGCGCGCGGCGGCCGACGCGGCGGCGGCCGAACGCGGGCTCTCGCTCGCCCATGGGGTCTACGTCGCGGTCGCCGGGCCGAGTTACGAGACGCCCGCCGAGATCCGTTTCTTCCGCGCGATCGGCGCCGACGCCGTCGGCATGTCCACCGTGCCCGAGGCGATCGCCGCCCGGCACATGGGCCTCGAGGTGCTGGGCCTGTCCTGCATCACCAACATGGCGGCCGGGGTGCTGCCGCAGCCGCTTCACCATGACGAGGTGATGGAAACCGCCCGCCGGGTCAGGCACGAGTTCATCGGCCTGCTCGACGGCATTCTCGCCAGGATCTGAGGACCCCATGGCCGACCTGCAGCCGCTCGTCGACGCCGCGCGCGCCGCGCGCGAGCGTGCCATCGCCCCCTATTCTCGTTTCAAGGTGGGCGCCGCCCTCGAGATGGCGGACGGAACCGTGGTCACCGGCTGCAACATCGAGAACGCGACCTTCGGTCTCACCATGTGCGCCGAGCGGGTGGCGCTCTTCAAGGCGCTCTCGGAGGGGCACCGCGACGTTCGCCGGGTGGTGGTGGTCGCCGACACCCGATCCCCCACGCCGCCCTGCGGACCGTGCCGGCAACTGCTCTGGGAATACGCCGGCGATGTCGAGGTCGTCCTCGCCGGCACGACCGGCGTCTGCGGCGTCCATCGCCTCGGCGACCTGCTGCCGCTGCCCTTCGACCAGCATCACATCGACGAGGATCCCTGGGCGGTGAGGACGGAGTAGCCTTCCGGCCCCGGGCCGCGGGGCGCCGCACCCGCGGTATGATCCCCTGTCTATGCTTCCGACCATTGACTGGCAGGGTGTCGCGGTCGTGATGATCGACCAGCGCAGGCTGCCCTCGAAGGAGGTCTACGTCACCTGCCGCACGGCGCGGGAGGTGGCACGCGCGATCCGGACGATGGTGATTCGCGGCGCGCCGGCCATCGGTGTCGCGGCGGCGATGGGGATCGCGCTCGAGATGAAGCGCAGCAAGGCAAAGGGGACGCGCCGGTTCGCCGTCGGCTTCCAGGAGACCTGCGACCTGCTGGCGGCCACCCGTCCCACCGCCGTGAACCTGTTCTGGGCCATCGACCGCATGAAGCGGGCCTTTGCCGCCTCCGCGCACGACGGCGCGTCGGTGGACGAGATCGCCGCCAGGCTCGCCGGGGAAGCGCTGGCCATCCACGACGAGGACGTGGCCGCCTGTCGCGCGATCGGGCGGTACGGCGCGGCGGTCGTGCCCGACCAGGCGCGGGTGCTCACCCACTGCAACGCCGGGGCGCTGGCGACGGCCGGCTACGGCACCGCGCTCGGCGTCGTTCGCGGGGCCGTGGAGGCTGGCAAGTCGGTCGAGGTCTACGCCGACGAGACCAGGCCCTTCCTGCAGGGCGCCAGGCTCACGGCGTGGGAACTCGTGCACGACGGCATCGCCACCACCGTGATCACCGACAGCATGGCGGGCGCCTTCATGCGCCAGGGTCTGATCAACTTCGTGGTCGTCGGCGCCGATCGCATCGCCGCCAACGGCGATGTCGCCAACAAGGTGGGAACCTACCCGGTGGCCGTGCTCGCGCGCGAGCACGGCATCCCGTTCTACGTGGCCGCGCCACGATCGACGATCGATCTCGCCACGCCCGACGGCTCGCGGATCCCGATCGAGGAGCGCGGCCCGCGCGAGGTGACCCACGTCGGCGCCACGCAGATCGCGCCGGCGCAGGCCAGGGTCCGCAATCCGGCGTTCGACGTCACACCGGCGGCGCTGGTTTCGGGCATCGTCACCGAACGCGGAATCGTGCGGGCGCCGTATGTGGAGTCGCTGCAGGCGCTCTTTGCCGGGGCATGAAGCGCGCGGGCCCAGCTCGGCGCCGCGCCACCGCGCCGCACGCGTCGCGGGCGCCCGCCGCCGGGGCCTCGGGACGCCAGGCTGCTGAAGATGCTGCTGCTCGCCATCGAATCGTCGTGTGACGAGACAGCCTGCGCCATCGTGGAGGACACGGGCGACGCGCGCCTGCCCTGGCGCGTGCGGTCGAGCATCGTCGCCTCGCAGGTGGCGATTCACCGCGAGTGGGGCGGCGTGGTGCCGGAACTCGCCTCGCGCCAGCACCTGCGCGACATCTGCGGGGTCGTCGAGCGTGCCCTGTGCGAAGCCGGCGTGACGTGGGTCGACCTGCACGCCATCGCGGTGACGCGGGGGCCCGGGCTGATCGGGTCGCTGCTGGTGGGCGTCGCCTTCGCGAAGGCGCTGGCGGGGGTCCACGGCCTGCCGCTCATCGGCGTCCACCACCTCGCGGGCCACATCGAGTCGCTGGTCCTGCACAACGGCCCGCTGCCGCTGCCCGCTATCGTGCTGGTGGTCTCGGGCGGGCACACCAGCCTCTATCACGTTCCAGAGGAGGGAAGGTACCTCCTCGTCGGCAGAACGCGCGACGATGCGGCGGGTGAGGCGTACGACAAGGTGGCGAAACTGCTCGGGTTGGGCTACCCCGGGGGGCCGGTCGTCGATCGGATGGCCGCCGGGGGCGACGACCGGGCGGTGAGCTTTCCGATGGCGCGGATGACCGGCGCGGATCGCGCGGCGAGGCCAGCGCGCGGCGTGCCGGGCGTGTTTGCCGAGGCGCTGAAGTGGCGCACCGATTTCTCCTTCAGCGGCCTCAAGACGTCGGTGCTCCGGTACGTCCGCCAGCGCCAGCAGGCGTCGGGCTGGGATCCGGCGTCGGGAGAGCCCGCCCCGGAGGCTGGCGCCGTGTTCGGGGAGGGCGGGATCGCGGACATCTGCGCGAGCTTCCAGCGCGCCGTCGTGACCGTGCTGATCGAGCGCACGTTTGCTGCCGCGAAGTGGTTCGATGCGCGCTCGGTTGGCATCGCCGGCGGCGTGTCGGCCAACTCGCGCCTGCGCGCCGACGCCGTGGCGCGCGGCGCGGCGGCGGGCCTGCCCGTGTTCGTGCCCAGCCTGGCCCTGACCACCGACAACGCGGCGATGATCGGCGCCGCCGCCTTCCGCCGGCTCGTGCGCGGTGAGACCGACCCGCTCGACATGGGCGCCGACGCGAGCCTCCCGCTGTGATGTCCGGCAGTCGTCGTCGCGACGCCATCCAGGACCACGATCATGAAAACCCACACCGACTACCTCTGGTTCAACACCAGGCACCGGCAGGAGTTCGTCCGCATCACCGATGAGGTGCGGGCCGCCGTGAAGAAGAGCGGCGTGAAGGAAGGCATGGTGCTGGTCTCGGCCATGCACATCACCGCCGGCGTGTACGTGAACGACTGGGAGAGCGGCCTCATCGAGGACTTCCAGGCCTGGCTGGAGAAGCTGGCGCCTGCCGGGCTGCCGTACCGGCACCACCAGACCGGCGAGGACAACGCCGACGCGCACCTGAAGCGCACCATCATGGGGCAGCAGGTGATGCTGCCGATCACCGCGGGCGATCTCGACCTCGGGCCGTGGGAGCAGGTGTTCTACGCGGAGTTCGACGGCCAGCGGCGCAAGCGCGTGGTCGTCAAGGTCATGGGCGAATGACGGACGCCGCCGGCCGCCGCTATCCCGCGCGCCCCCTCGTGGGCGTCGGGGGCATCGTCATCGACGGGGGTCGCGTGCTGCTGGTGCGGCGCAGCCAGCCGCCCCTCCAGGGCCGCTGGAGCCTGCCAGGCGGTCTGGTCGAGACCGGCGAGACCCTGGCGGCCGCCGTCGTCCGCGAACTGGGTGAGGAAACCGGCCTCGCGGTGGAGGCCGGCCCGCTGGTGGAGGTCGTCGAGCGCGTGGTACGCGACGCCGACGGACGCGTCGAATATCACTACGTGCTGCTCGACTACCTGTGCGTCCGGCGCGACGGCGTCGCGCTCGCGGCGTCCGACGCGGCGGAGCTCGCCTGGGCCGCGCCCGACGAGCTCGAGCCGACCTACGGGATCGCGACGTTCACCCGGCGCGTCATCGACCGCGCCTTCGCGATGGCCGACGCCGGTCGGCCGCCGGCGCCGTAGCGCTGGCGGCCGCCGCGCGGTTCCCGCGGCTGCTGGCGCGCTCCGGAGGCCCTCAGCGCTTCCGGCCGTGCCAGAGCAGGTAGACCGGTACGCCCAGCAGCACGATGATCAGTCCCGGCCACGTGGTGGCGGTCCGGTAGAGGAAGAGCACCAGCAGCACCGCCGTCGCGCCGAGCATGTAGAGGGCCGGCACGATCGGGTAACCGAACGCCTTGTAGGGGCGATCGGCGTCGGGCCGCGTGTGGCGGAGCCTGAACACGCCCCCGATGGTGAGGACGTAGAAGATCAGCGCGGCCGAGATCACGTAGTCGAGCAGGTTCGAGTAGAGGTTCCCGTAGGTCTGCGTGGCCGGGTTGTAGGTGCGCGGCAGCACGAGCGCCGTCGCCCAGATTCCCTGGATGATCAGGCCCCACGCCGGCACCTTGGCGGCGTTGAGCGTCCCGACCCGCTGGAAGAACAGGCCGTCGCGCGCCATGGCGTAGTAGGCGCGGGCGCCGGCGAGGATGAGTCCGTTGTTGCAGCCGAAGGTGGAGATCATGATCGCGACCGCCATGATCAGGCCGCCCAGGCCGGGGAAGATCACGTCGATCGTCGCCGTGGCCACGCGATCCGACGGCGCGTTCTGGATGGCGTCAAACGGCAGCGTCACCAGGTAGGCGACGTTGGCCAGCAGGTAGAGGCCGATCACGATGGCGGTGCCCAGGCCCAGCGCCAGCCGGAGGTTGCGGCGGGGGTTCTGCCCCTCGCCCGCCGTGAACGTGATGTTGTTCCAGGCGTCCGACGAGAAGAGCGATCCGGTCTGCGAGACGCACAGCGCCACGAACAGGCCGAAGGCGCTCGTGGCCGAGAGGCCGTCGACGATGTCGATCTGGCCGCGCGGCGTCCAGAGATCGCCGAAGTTGGCAGCGATTGCGCCGCTGTTCCAGCCCACGAACAGGCCCAGCGCGATCAGCCCCAGCAGGGCGCCGGTCTTGGCCGTGGTGAAGATGTTCTGCACGATCTTGCCGGTCCTGATCCCGCGCGTGTTCGACCAGGTCAGCAGCGCGATCATGGCCACGCCCACGGCCTGGGCCGTGGAGAGCGAGACCGCGTACCCCGAGGAGAGATGAACCGGCGGAACGAGGTAGCGCGTCTCGGAGATGGCGGGCACGATCAGCCCGAGGAAGCGTGCGAAGGCCACGGCCACCGCGGCGATCGTGCCGGTCTGAATCACCATGAACAGCGTCCAGCCGTACAGGAAGCCCCACAACGGCGAGAACGCTTCGCGAAGGTAGACGTACTGGCCGCCGGCGCGGGGCATCATCGCGGCCAGCTCGCCGTAGGACAGCGCTGCGGTCACCGTCAGCACGCCGGTGAACACCCAGGCCAGCAGCAGCCAGCCGGGGCTGCCCAGCAGCCGTGCCATGTCGGCCGGAACGATGAAGATGCCCGAGCCGATCATCGAGCCGATGACGACCATGGTCGAGTCGAAGAGGCCGAGCCCGCGGGTGAATTCGGTGTCGAGGGTCTCGGCGGCGTGGAGGGTGGCGGTTGCGGCGCGATCGGACATGAACACCTCGGTCGCAGGCCGGCCCGCAGGGCACGGCGGCTTGGAGTCCTGCCTTGTGGGGCGGTATTATGCACCGGTTTCCGGGAGGTTCATGATCGCCGTCGTCTTCAAACTCGACATGATCCAGACGCTGGCCCTGGCGTCGGTCGTGTTGTTCGTCGGCTACGGCGTGCGTCGTCGTGTCGGCGTGCTCGACCGTTACAACATCCCGGCGCCGGTGGTCGGCGGCTTCCTCTTCGCGGCGATCGCCCTCACGCTGCGGCTCAACGGCGTGCTGGCGTTCGAATTCGACACCACGCTGCAGACGCCGCTGATGATCGCCTTCTTCACGACGATCGGGCTCGGCGCCAGCTTCGGGCTTCTCAAGGTCGGCGGGCCGCAGGTGCTGCTGTTCTGGGGCCTGGCATCGGCACTCGCCGTGATGCAGAACGTCGTCGGCGTGGGCCTGGCCAGGGTGCTCGGGGTGCACCCGTTTCTCGGCCTGATCGCCGGGTCCATCACGATGACCGGCGGGCACGGCACCGGCGCGGCCTTCGGCAAGCTCATGGAGGACCAGTACGCGTTTGCCGGCGCCGTGACGGCGGCCATGGCCGCGGCCACCTTCGGCCTGGTGAGCGGGGGCATCATCGGTGGGCCGGTGGCGACGTCGCTGATCCGCCGCAATCGGATCGAGACGCCCGGTGGCGCCCGGCAGGCGACGGCGACCGAGCGGGAAGCGCGGGCACTTGGGCTCGAGTCGGAAATCGACACCGAGATGACGGGCGAGGCCGCGACGGCCTACACCCTGCTCAAGGTGATCGCGATCGTGCTCGTCGCCATGTGGGCAGGTTCGCTGCTGAGTGACTGGCTGGGCCGGTTCTTCACGCTGCCGGCCTACATCGGATCGATGATTGCCGCCGCGGTGCTGCGCAACGTCGCGGATCTGACCGGCATCATGAAGGTGGAGCAGCGCGTCGTCGACGATCTGGGGACGATTGCGCTGTCGCTGTTCCTGAGCATGGCGCTGATGTCGCTCCGGCTCTGGGAACTGCTCGGCCTGGCGGTCCCCATGCTGGTGATCCTCATCGCCCAGGTGTCGATGATGGCGGCCTTCGCGTACTTCATCACGTACCGGGTGATGGGACGCGATTACGACGCGGCGGTGATGGCCGGCGGCCATTGCGGATTCGGCCTCGGCGCCACGCCGAACGCCGTCGCCAACATGGAGGCCATCGTCGAGCGCTTCGGCCATGCGCCGCGCGCGTTCCTGGTGGTGCCCATGGTGGGCGCCTTCTTCATCGACTTCACCAACGCACTGGTCATCACGACGTTCATCAATCTGGTCAGGTGAGGACCGGAGCCCGCGCGCCTGCGCGGCGCGAGTGTCCACCGGGTCGAGATCATGGAGCTGACGCGAGACACCGCCTGGGGCCTGCTCACGGCGCACACCCGGTCGGAGAGCCTGCTCAAGCACGCGCTCGGCGTCGAGGCCGCCGTCCGTGGCTATGCGCGCCTGTGGGGAGAGGACGAGACGGCCTGGGGCTTCGTCGCCCTCCTCCACGACTTCGACTACGAGCGGTATCCCGACGCCGGAAATCATCCCTATCGGGGCGTCGAGATCCTGCAGGGCCTCGGCGCGCCCGAATGGGTGACGCGCGCCATCCTGTCGCACGCCGATTACACGGGTGTCGCTCGTGAGAGCCGGCTCGAGCACGCGCTGTTTGCCTGCGACGAGTTGTCGGGGTTCGTCACCGCGGCCGCGCTGGTCCGGCCCAGCCGCAGCGTGCTCGATCTGGAGGTGTCGTCGGTGAAGAAGCGGATGAAGGACAAGGCGTTCGCGCGGGCGGTCAGTCGCGACGACCTGGTTCGCGGTGCCGCGGAGGTCGGCCTGCCGCTCGAGACGCACATCGGCCACGTGATCGCGTTCATGCGTGAGCAGGCCGACGCGCTTGGCCTGCGCGGCGCTCTCTGACGTGAACCGCCCGGCGCCCGCCCTCGTCTCCTCCCACTGACGCCAGGTGATGCCGCTTCCCCAACCACCATCTGCAGTCGCCGATCCGGCCGCCGGCGCGGCGGCGCCGGCCGTCGTGGCGCTCGACCGTGTCACGGTGAACTACGGCAGGAACGCCGCGCTGAGGGAGGTGACGGCCAGCCTCACCGGCGGCGCCATCGGCCTGCTGGGCCCCAACGGGGCCGGCAAGTCCACGCTGCTCAAGGCCCTGCTCGGCTTCGTCGTCCCGAATCAGGGTGAGATGCGCGTCCTCGGGTTCGACGTCCGGCGCCAGGGCCACGAAATCCGCGGTCGTATCGGCTACATGCCGGAGACCGACGCCCACATCCCGGGCATGAACGCCGTGTCGTTCGTGGGCTACTGCGGCCAGCTCTCGGGCCTGCCGGCGGTCGACGCCATGCAGCGTGCGCACGAGGTGCTCTACTACGTCGGCCTGGGCGAGGCGCGCTACCGCAACGTCGAGACCTACTCGACGGGCATGAAGCAGCGCATCAAGCTCGCGCAGGCGCTCGTGCACGATCCCGACCTGCTGTTGCTCGACGAGCCCACCAACGGCATGGATCCCCGGGGGCGTGACGAGATGCTCGCGCTCATCCACGACCTCGGCCACGCCAAGCGGGTGAACCTGATCCTGTCCTCGCACCTGCTGCCCGACGTCGAGCACACCTGCGACCACGTGGTCGTGATCGACAAGGGCAGCGTGGCGGCGCACGGCCCGATCGCCGCGTTGAAGGGGCCGGCCGGCCGCGTGTTCGAACTCCGGGTGAAGGGCGATACCGTCGCGTTCCTCGACCTGCTCCGGCGCGAGGGGCTGCAGTGCCATGCCACTGACGAGGACGTGATGCGCGTCTTCGTCCCCGACGACCGCGGCGCGCGCGATCTGTTCGCGCTCGCGGCCGGCAGCGGCATCCAGGTCCGGCACCTGCGGCCGAGCGTGCCGACGCTCGAGGACGTGTTCGCCCGCGCCCTCGGGGAGCAGTAGGATGCCCATCCACGACCAGAGCTACCGGCGCTACGGCGGCCAGCGCGGCGACCCGCGGCGGGTGTGGATGGTGATTGCCAGGGCCGGGATCGTCAGCGTCGTGAGGAAGCGCGCGTTTCTCGGCCTCCTGTTCCTGGCCTGGCTGCCGTTCATCGTGCGCGTCGTGCAGGCCTACTTCTCCACGACCTTCGCGCAGGTTGAGGCACTGGCCATCAACGCCGACACCTACCGCACGTTCCTCGATCAGCAGGGCACGTTCGTGTTTTTCGTCACCGTGTGGATCGGGTCGGGCCTGATCGCCAACGACCGGCGCGCCAACGCCCTGCAGATCTACCTGTCGAGGCCGCTCACCCGCGCCGAGTACGTCCTCGGCAAGGCCGCCATCCTCTTCGTCTTCCTCGTCATGGTGACCTGGCTGCCAGCCATCCTGCTCCTCCTGCTCCAGGGGGCCTTCGCCGGCAGCTTCACGTTCCTGCGCAGCAACGTGCACCTCATTCCCGCCATCACGCTGTTCTCGCTGGTGGAAATCCTGGTGGCCACGCTCTCGATGCTGGCGCTGTCGTCGATGTCGGCCAGCAGCCGCTTCGTCGCGGTGATGTACGCGGGCATCGTGCTCTTCACCGACGCGATGTTCGCCGCCGTGCGCGGCATCCTCGGCAGCACCGGGCTGTCGTGGATCTCGGTGCCCGCCAGCCTGGAGCAGGTGGGCGACGCCATCTTCCGGACCAGGCTCCGCTACGACACGCCGGTCGCCGTCTCGCTGGTGGTGCTGGCGGCCGTGGTAGCGGTCTCGATCTCCGTCCTCGATCGCAAGGTGCGCGGCGTGGAGGTGGTGACGTGAGCGCCGTCATCGTCGCAGCCGAGCAGGTGTCGAAGTGGTACGGCCAGGTCATCGGCCTCAACGACGTGAGCGTCTCGGTACCGGCGGGCATCACCGGTCTGTTGGGCCCCAACGGCGCCGGAAAGTCGACGTTCCTGAAGCTGATGACGGGCCAGCTCAAACCGAGCAAGGGCCGCCTGACCGTGTTCGGCGAGCCGATCTGGCGCAACCCGAGCCAGTTCTTCCGCATCGGCTATTGTCCCGAGCAGGACGCGTTCTACGAGCGGATGACGGGGCTGGAGTGGCTGACGGCGCTGTTGCGCCTGAACGCGCTCGGCGAGGCCGAGGCCGTGGCCGCGGCGCGCCGCGCGCTGGAGCAGGTCGACCTGCTCGAGGCCGCCGACCGGAGGATCGGCGCCTACAGCAAGGGCATGCGCCAGCGCGTGAAGCTGGCACAGGCGATCGCGCACGACCCGGAGCTGCTCGTGCTCGACGAGCCGCTGTCGGGCATGGATCCGCTCGCACGCCGGAAGACGATCCGCTTCATTCGCGAGTGGGTCCGTGCCGGCCGGAGCATCATCGTCTCCAGCCACATCCTGCACGAGATCGAGTCGATGACCACCAACATCCTGCTGATCAACAACGGCCGGATCCTCGCCGAGGGCAACGTCCACCAGATTCGCGAGCTGATCGACGAACACCCGCACACGGTGCACGTGAAGTCGGAGCGGCCGCGCGAGCTGGCGAAGGCCTTCCTCGGCATGCCGCACGTGATCAACCTGAAGCTCGAGAGCGGGGCCGTCGAGGTGCAGACGGCGCGACCCGACGAGTTCTACGCGGCCCTCACGCAGATGGCCGCCTCGGGCGAGGTGGGCCAGATCGACGAGGTCACCAGCCCGGACGACAACCTCCAGGCCGTGTTCAAATACCTGGTGAAATGATCACCTGGCGCTCACGATGACCACCATGCCGCGGACTGCCGCCCTGCCTTCGTCGAGCCTGCGTGTGTTCGACCTGTCGCTCGGTCAGATGCTCTGGTCGCGGCGGACCGTGTTCATGAGCCTGGTGGTGGGCGGACCGGTCATGATGGCCCTGCTGGTGGCCATCGTCGACGCCGCCGGCGTCGGCGGCGTGGAGATCAACGGCGTCCGCCTGAACGGCTCCGCCGTCTTCGGCATGATGATCTGGATCTTCTACCTCCGGTTCACCGTGCCGGTGCTCGCGGTCTTCTACGGCACGTCGCTGATCGCCGATGAGGTCGAAGACAAGACGATCACCTATCTTTTCACCCGGCCCATCCCGCGGGCCGCCGTGCTCATCGGCAAGTATCTGGCCTACCTTGCGTGCACGACCATGGTGGTCTTGCCGTCGGTCATGCTGGTCTACTTCCTCATCGTGCCGCGCGGCGGAAGCCTGGCCGAGACGTTCCCGTCGCTGGTCATCGACCTGGGCATCCTGTTCCTCGGCCTGGCGGTCTACGGCGCCATGTTCGCGGCGGTGGGAGCCTGGTTGAAGCGTCCCGTCCTGACCGGCCTGCTCTATGTCTTCGGCTGGGAGCCGGTGATTCTGGTACTGCCGGGTTACCTCAAGAAACTGACGGTGGCGCACTACCTCCAGTCGCTGGTACCCCACGCGATGCCGGCCGACAACAGCGCCGTGGCGATCCTGACGACGCTGTTTCGCGAGACGCCGCCTGTGCCTGTCGCCCTCGCGGCGCTGTCGGCGATGCTGGCGGTGTTCCTGTGGCTCGCCACGCGGGCCGTGGAGCGGCGGGAATACGTGCTCGATCAATAGGCGGGACGGGGGGGCCTGCCTGGCTCCGGCCGGCGCCGCTGGTCGCCCGCGGATGGACCCTCCGGACCGTCCCGGTCCATGTTCGTCGGGCCCGGTTCGAGAGGACGGCTGGCACCACCGAGGCGGCCCGCTCCTGAGGTTGGAGTCGCGGGAGGGATCCAGGCACGATTCTTGTGACGAAGTGCCTCGACTTGCGGAACTGCCGGCATTGCGACACGGTATATCAGCCGGAGAGGCGGACATGAACAACCGGACGCGCAACTTCATGCTCGGATCGGCCGCGGTGCTCGTGGGTGGGCTGAGTGTCGGGTTGGTGGCGTATTACGGCGGCCTGCCAGGCATGGCCGCCAGGCACAGCGGGCCCGAGGAGTTCGAGTATCTGCCCGCCGACACCGCCATCGTCGCCTACGCCGACGTCGCCGCGGTGATGCATTCGGACTTTCGGCAGCGCATCCGGTCCGTGATGCCCGACGACGAGAAGGGTAAGGGCCGGCAACGGTTCGAGGAGGCTACCGGCATCGACGTGGAGCGGGACATCGATGCGGTGACCGTCGCGCTCGTCTCCGGTGCCGACGATCGAATCCCGCTGGGTCTCGTCCGCGGGCGCCTCGACGAGGGCCGCATCGAAGCCCTCGCCCGCGAGCACGGCGCCACGGTCGATCTGTACCAGGGCGTCCGCGTGATCAGCAGGCCAGCAAGGGCGCGAGAGGAGGTGCCGGCCGACGATGAGCCGCGCGCCGGCGGCGCGGACACCCCTGGACGTCGCGACCACGGCTACCCAGCCCTGGCCTTCGTTGAGCCAGGTCTGCTCCTGATCGGCGCACCCGATGCCGTTCGCGCGGCGATCGACGACAAGCGATCCGGCCGGAACATCCTGTCGAACACCGATCTGCTGAGCCGGATCGCGAGGATTGAAGGCCAGGCCAACGCATGGGCGGTCGGCCGGCTGGATTCGCTGCCCGGACGAGCCGAACTCCCGCAGGAGATCGCGGTGAGGTTGCCGGCGATCACCTGGTTCGAGGCGGCCGGTCATGTCAACGGCGGCATCAGTGGCACGCTCAAGGCCGAGGCTCGGGACGAGGAATCGGCCCGGAACCTGCGCGACGTGATCAACGGCCTGATGGCGCTGGGCCGCATGCAGGCGCCGAAGAGTCCGCCGGTTCAGGCCTTGATGCGGAGCGTCAATCTGGGCGGGTCCGGCCGCACGGTCGAACTGTCGTTCAGCATCCCCTCCGAGTTGATCGAGGCGGTGATCCCGAAAGCCAGGGCAAAGGCGGTCGCAGCCGACTGACCAGCCAGCCGAGCGTCGTCCGGGCGCCCACATCGCGCGCGTGACCGGTGTGCGCCGTTGTGCACGCGAATCGCGGCTCCATCCGGAGCGATCGCCGCCGTGGGCTGTCGCGGCCCGACGCAAGTGCCCGCCAGGTGCCTGCCTTGACTCCCATCGGGCGAGTTCATACACTGCCGCCACACGTGCCAGTTCGTGACGCGCCCGAGCGAGGTCCGCCGGCGACGCCCGGCATCCCGACCGCACCGCCGCACGCAGACTGGCAGGACCGGTGTTCTGAGGCACGCCCTGGCATCCCGATGCCCGAAGGGTTGCCGTGAACGCATGACGGCTGTACGGGCTTGGTGTGGCGCACGCGGATGCGAGGAGCGGCCGGCTGGTGACAGACCTGGTGTTCTTCTACGGGACGCTGATGACGGGCTTCGATCGCCGCCACCGTGCCGGCATCGAAGGCCGACTGGCGTTCAGGGGACGCGGCTGGATCCGGGCGCAGTTGTTCGATCTGGGCATCTATCCCGCGGCCGTACCGGCGCCCGACGGGTGCGTCTGGGGTGAGATCTACGAGTTGCTCGACGTGCCGGGCGTCCTGAGGGTGCTCGACGAAATCGAGGGGCATTCCCCCGACGCGCCCGAGCACAGCCTCTACGTGCGCGAACGCGTGCCCGCCACGCTCGAGGACGGATCCGCGCTCGACGCGTGGGTCTACTTCTACAATGCGCCGCTCGGCCGCGCCCCCCAGATCGCGTCCGGTGACTACCTGGCGCACGTTCGCGTCCGCTGAATTCGGGAACATCGCCACGAGGCGCGCGGGAGACGCCGATGGCAGCGCGCGGGCAGCCTGGCGCCTGTGCGCCCGGCCCGGCTCGGATTGCCGGGGGTGCGGCGGCCGAGCGCCGTGCGCCGTCTGATATAGTCCACCGGCATGTCGGACGAGCGACGACGCGAGGAGCGCCTGCGCATCCCGAATTCCATGCCCGGCGACGTCACGATCGTCGAACCGGTTCGCATCGTCGACATCTCGCTGTGCGGCGCCGCCGTCGAACTGGAACGAAGCCTCGCCCTCGAATCGCTCCACGATTTCCGTCTGGCCCTCGGTGACCGCTCGGCCATCGTGAAGGCCCGCGTGGCCTATTGCCGCGTGTCCGACATCTGGCCCGACCGGATGGTCTATCGCGCCGGCCTCGAGTTCCTCGACGTGGCGCCGCGCGTCCGCGACGCCATTGCCGCGTTCATCACCGAGACCAGGAACCCCAGCGACCAGGGCCGCTGACCGCGCGCGGCACGGTTTCGCAGCGTGAGGTCGGGCGTCCCGCACGGCGCATCGCGCCTGGTCGAGGCTGCCCAGGTGCGTGCCGGAAGCACTCGCGCCCGTTCACGGACCAGGATGGCTTCCCGTCCGGCAGCCGGCATCGAGGGATCGGGCCGCTGGTGGCGACGCTGCAGTCCCGCACGGAGGGGAGCGGAGGGTGCCTCGTCGGGCGCGCAGGCTGGCTGACGCGGTGATGCCGCCCGTCGTCGCCGTGGCACGAACCGATCCCGAAGGACCGGCCACTGCCGCGCCCTGGCCTGCTACCCTAGCAGTCCGTGGTGGAAGTGCCGCGTCGCACCGAGACGGGCGCGGCGCCCGGCTGGCCAGGCGCGACGACCGAGAATACGGCCAGTACTTGAGGGAGGAGCAATGCCGCCAGCCGGGATGCCCCGCCCGTCGAATGCAGCGCCACTTTCGCCACGGGCTGCTAGCAGGCCGGAGTGGAGGCGCCACGCCGAATCGACGCGCGCTCGGCGCCCTGGAGGACAGACATGTCGGACATCCGAACCGTCGGCGTCGTCGGTTGCGGCCTGATGGGCTCGGGCATCGCGCAGGTGGTCGCGATGACCGGCCACAGGACACGCGTCCTGGAGACGAGCCAGACCGTGCTCGAGCGCGGCTTCGCCCGCATCCGCAAGTTCCTCGACGATGGCGTGGCCAGGGAGAAGGTCACGCCCGACCTGCGCGACGCGACGCTGGCCAACCTCCTGCCCGCCGCTGCCGCTGCCGACCTCGGCGACTGTGACATCGTCATCGAGGCCATCATCGAGAACCTCGATGAGAAGCGGAAGCTCTACGCTGCCCTCGAGGACGTGATCGGCGCCGACGCCATCCTCTGTTCCAACACCTCGTCGCTCTGCATCACCGAACTCGCGGCCGCGACGAAGAGGCCCGATCGCTTCGCCGGTCTGCACTTCTTCAATCCCGTGCCGCTGATGAAGCTCGTGGAGGTGATCCGGGCGCTGACCACCTCGGATCGGACCTACGAGGCGGTCTTTGCCTTCGGCCAGGCGCTCGGCAAGCAGGCCGTGACGGCGCCGGATCGTCCAGGCTTCATCGTCAACCGGCTGCTGGTGCCGTTCCTGCTCGACGCGATCCGCGCGTACGAGAGCGGGTTGGGCACGCTGGAGGACATCGACACGGCGATGAAGCTCGGTCTGGGACACCCCATGGGACCGTTCACGCTGCTCGACTTCGTCGGGCTCGATACGACCTACTACATCGCCAACATCATGTTCGACGAATACCGCGAGCCGGCCTACGCGCCGCCGCCGCTGCTGAAGCGCATGGTGCTGGCGGGCCGGCTCGGCCGAAAGAGCGGGCGCGGGTTCTACGACTACGGGAAGGGCTGATGGCGCCGGGCCCCGGCATGCGTGCGGTACAATGACGATCCCATGCAGGACACCATCAGGCGCATGCTCGTCGAGCTCGGTGAGGATCCGGAGCGCGAAGGGTTGGTGGCCACGCCGCGGCGCGTGGAGCAGTCGTTGAGGTTCCTCACCAGCGGCTACCGTGCCGACGTGGACGGGGTCATCAACGGCGCGTTGTTCACCGTCAATTACAGCGAGATGGTGATCGTGAAGGACATCGACTTCTACAGCCTCTGCGAGCACCACCTGCTTCCGTTCTTCGGCAAGTGCCACGTGGCCTACCTGCCGCAGGATCGCGTCATCGGACTCAGCAAGATCCCGCGGCTGGTCGATGTTTTCGCCCGTCGCCTGCAGGTCCAGGAACGGCTCACCAGCCAGATTGCCGACGTGATCCAGGACAAGGTGGGCCCGCTGGGCGTCGCCGTCGTCATGGAAGGGACGCACCTCTGCATGTCGATGCGGGGCGTGGAGAAGCAGAACTCGTTCGCGGTCACGTCGGCGATGCGCGGCGTGTTTCACGAGGACGCGCGGACGCGGGCGGAGTTCCTCGAGTTGATCCGGTCGCGCTGACGCCCGCGATCCCCGGGCAGACCGCGAACCCCGGCGTCAGCGGCCGCATCCGGGCGGGGCGAGGCTGCGATCTCCTCCCAGGGCGAGTCCGCGCCGAACGCAGGTGCGGTACGCTGCTGGCCCGGCCTGGAACGACTGCACTTCAAAGCCTTGCTGCCGCAGGGCATCGATCAGCGGCGCCGGCAGGAAGGTGCTGTCGATGGCGAGGATGTGCGGCCCGGTCAGTCGCCTCGTGGCCTGGCTGATAACGCCGAGCGGATGATCGCCGCGTGCCAGCACCAGGTCCGCCTCCACCCGTTCCACCACCAGATCCTCGTGATACCAGTCCGGTCTCCGCAGGGCCTCACCGGTCTCACCCTGCCCGGGGGCGGCCTCGCCGGCATCCTGTCCGGCCGCCGTGCGCAGCGCCCGCACGAGCGAGCGCGGCTCCAGCCCGCCCACTCGCGCGGCCGCGGCGAGCGTCGCCACTCGCGCCACGGTCTTCCGGAGGATGGGGTTCCTCAGGTTCGCGAAGGCAGGAGCCTGTGCGATCAGGACGGGCTCCAGTTCGGGATACGCCGCCAGCAGGTCGCCCACCTTCGTCTCGGGCGTGATCGCGGGCCTGGTGGGCCTGTTCATGCGCGTGCTTCCCCAGGCTGCGGCGTGTCGTACTGTAACAGGCGGCGCTCGCCCTGCAGTGCCCGGATCGCGGTGACGTCCTGCGTCACCTCGAGGCACCCGAGGTAGGTGCGCGCCGCGTCGCGGACCGCGAAGTAGCGGACGTGCACGAAGCGGCCCCGGAAGTCGATCCAGAACTCCGCGGTGTCCTGTGCGCCGGACCTGAAGTCGCCGAGGATGCGATCGACGATGTCGACGCTGCGCGGCGGGTGGCAATGCTGTACCTTGCGTCCGATGATCGCCTTGCTGCGCGCGAACACGCGGTGGGGTCCCTCGGAGAAGAACGCCACGCGGTCCTCGTGATCGACGAACGTCAGGTCGAGCGGCAGCATCTGGAAGAGCGCCTGCAACTGCTCGATGGTCAGGTGGCCGGTGGGCAGGATGAGCGCCCGCTGCCCCGGTACCTGGAGCGGGTTGGCCGGCGCGCTGCCCTCGGGAGGGGTGTAGCCGGTCCGCGGCTCGACGAGGCACCAGCCGATGCGCGGTGACTCGGTCCACACGACACCCCATTCCTCCCGCGTCAGCGTGTCCAGCGCCATCGGGATCAGGATCATCTCTTCCTTTGACACCATCTCCTCGACGGCCGACAGCGCCTGCTCACCGACGGTGGCCAGCACGAGTTTCCACTCGTCGAGCCCGGCGTCGATCTCCCTCAGCGCCTCGCCGAGCGCCGAGATCAACTCACGCGCCTCGTCGTCCTTGGCCCACATCACCTTCGAGGGGCCGACGATGCCATGCTTCTCCAGGAAGGGGAAGACGAGGTCTTCCTTGCGGCGGTAGTGCCGATCGATGTCGAAGAGCGCATTGGCGCTGGCGCGGCATGCCTCGAGCGCCTCCGGCTGGAGATCGGCCGCCGAGGCGGCACCTGCGACGACGGAGAATGCGGCTCGCGCCGCGGCCACCGCCTCGCGGATGGCCGCGTTCTCCCGGCGGAAGGTGTCCACCGGATGTCCCGGCGGCACCGGCATCCTGATCTGAATCGGCTTGACGACGTCGCGCAGCACCTGGGAGTGGAGGTCGCACATCGAGCGCACCTCGTCCACCGACATGCCGTCGGCCATCAACTGCTGCTCCATGGCGGCGACCTCGGTGGCGTCGGTCTCCCTGACGATCGACGCCAGTCGCTCGCGCACGGCATCGGGCGACTCGCCGCGGTGGAGGTGAAGGATGATCTGCTTGAGATCGTCGATGCGGTGCTGACGGTTGTTGATCAGTTCGCTCATGCGGCGGCCCTGGATGAGAGGTGTCGAGGCTACGGTAGATCCCGGCCAGCGTCCGGCGTATGACGGCGATCATGGGATAATCCGGCGGATGCGTCGCGTGTCCGTCTTGCTGCTGTTGCTGCTGGCCGTGGCTCCGCCCGCCGTCGAGGCCCAGGCGTCGAGGCGAGCCGCCCCGGCGCGCCCTGCGCCGAAACCGGCGGCGAAGCCCGCGACTCCCAGGCGCGAGCCCGCGAAGGTGACGTGCCCCGCCACGCTGGGCACCGGCGTGTCCACGCGCCGGGTGTTCTGCGACGTGCTCATCGGACGGGATCCCGCGGAGGGCGTTCGCGTGGCCATCCCGGCCCACAGGGGCACGGCGACGCTGACCTTCGATCTTCACAACCGTCACACCTACTCCGAGGAGCAGATGCGCGCCGGCGAGGCGTACGCCGAGTACACGGCGACGATCGGGGTGCTGACGATGAAGAACGACCTGCTGTCGCGCGCCGTCGTCTACTCGTCGTTCCGCACGGCCGCCGATCTCGTCGATCGTGTCGACGGCGGGGCCGGGCCCGGCGGGGTGAAGGCGGTGGCGCCGACGGGAACCGAGTCGATTGCGATCGAGATCCCGCAGGACGTCACCGAGGTGAGCCTGCTTGGCGAGCGCCTGGTGACGCGCAGGCTCACCGGGGAGGAAGTCGCCACGTCATCGGGCCGTCCGATTGCCGTCGTGAGCAACGTGATGGTGGAGTACCGCCCGGCGCCGGCGCCGCGAGCGCCGGTACGGCGGCGATGAACGCCGCTCGATCGATCCGATCGGCGGATCGCCGCGCGAACCGCGCCAGCCGGCGCGGCCCTCAGCGCAGCCGGTAGATCACGATCCCGCCGGCGCTGGCGAACACGTCCAGGTCGCCGCGGCGCGCGATCTCGGCTGCGATGTCCGGCCTGTCGTCCTCCACGTGCACGACCACATGAGTGACGCCGGCATCGCGCAAGGCCTGGACGGCCTCGTCGGACGGAAAGGTCCGGAACTGCTCGTTGTGCGCGACGTAGCTCGGCGGGACCACGCCGCTGTACCCGTTGACCAGCGGGCGCCAGTGCAGGGTCGACGCGAGCACGTATGGAGCGTTTCGGGCGATCCGGTGCGGCGAGTAGAACGGGAATTCCGCGATCACCGCGCCAGGCAGGCCGGCGAGCCTCGTGTAGATGGCCTCGATGCCACCGAATGGCGTATACCCCATCGGCGCGCGTGCCGCTTCGACCGTGACCAGCACGAGTGCCACGGCGGCAACCAGTGTCCGTCTGCGGGAGGACGCCAGATCGCGGCGTATGACGGCCAGACCATAGGCGGCCAGTCCCGCGATGGCAAACAGCCCGAGATAACCGAACCGGGAGGTGGCGC
Source organism: Vicinamibacteraceae bacterium (assembly GCA_039812685.1). Lineage (GTDB taxonomy): Bacteria > Acidobacteriota > Vicinamibacteria > Vicinamibacterales > JAFNAJ01 > JBDIBB01. The sequence continues at coordinate 83,732 of JBDIBB010000001.1, read as the reverse complement.
GCGTTCCCTGGAGCAGCGGAAACGCCGCGTGCAGCCAGCCGTAGCCCGGCAGCCGCGCCCCGAAGGAGAGGACGACGCCCAGGACGCCGGCCGCCGCGAGCATTCGTGCCCTGGGATCGCGCCAGGCGACGCCGCGGCAGAAAGCCACGCCGGCCAGCAGCATCGCCGTGATGCCGGGGAAGAGCGCATCGGCAGCGCGGAAGAAGTGGTGGCTCCACGCCGCGTAATGCAGCCTGCCAGCCGATGTGAGGTAGTCGCGCCAGTCGGCGGAGTAGAGCGCCACCTCCTCGAGCGGCCGTGACAGGCCCGTCTCACGGTGCACCTGCGCGTAAGGCCACAGGAAGGGCAGGCAAAGGGCTGCGGCCAGCGTTGCCGCGAGCAGTGTCGACGCCAGGAACCCGCGCGCCCGATCGCGCCGGGCCCATTCGCCGGCCCGCGCCAGCGCAGCCGCCACCAGCGCGAACACGGCCATCACCATCAGGTAGAGCGAGCAGAGCGACTGCAGCGTGAACCACCACGCGAGGGCGATCCCGCGGCGTGGCGCCGGTGCGGTGACGAGCCGATCGAAGGCCAGCAGCGCGAGCGGCAGGAACTCGACGTGCATCGCCTGGACGTGTCCCATCCGCGTGAGGGTGTGGGCGTTGAAGGCTGCGAGACAGCCGCCGATCGCGGCGGCCCACCAGTCGCCCGTCCAGCGCCAGAGCATCCACCACGTGGCCCAGCCGGTGAGCGCGAGCCCGGCGAGCAGCACCAGGTTGTGGACGAGCACGGGCGAGGCGCCCGCCCAGGTGAGCGGCGCGCCCATCATGGCGGGCACGAAGAGGTGCTCGGAGTAGGCCAGCACGTGGCGGTCGGGGTGGAAGATGTTGGCGTCGAACAGGTGCAGCGGATCGGTGACGACGGCGTGCGGCACCCACGCCAGGATCCAGGCGTTGAGTTGCGCGTCGGCGTTGTCGTTGCGCGAGAGCGTGCCCGGCGCGCTCGCCAGCGGCCACGTGTGGGCTGCCGTCAGCGCGACGAACAGCGCTAACGCGGCCAGGCGCTGATCTCGAACAGCCACACGTCGTCTTCGCGGCTGAGCGGCGTCAGGAAGGCCTCGTATTGCTGCAGACGTTCCATCAGCTTCTCGCGGCTGCGCCGGTCGTAGAGGTTCAGGTGGAAGATGGCGTAGCGCGTACGGCGGGCCTCGAGAAGCCAGAAGCTCTCCCGGGTGGGGAACGAGGACAGCGGGATCACCATGTCGCGGAAGTCCTGCGGGATGTGATCGCTGTAGCCGTTGATGAGCGGCTGCCAATGGTAGGTGGAGTTGAACATGTACAGCGCGTGCCGGGGGAAGTCCGATCGCTGGTAGAAGAAGGGCAGTTCGACGACCGGGCCGGGGCGCAGCGTGGCGAGCATGCGGTACGCGACGTTGGGGGGCGCCACGGTGGGCAGCGCCAGCGGCACCGAGGCCAGTTCGGCGGCCAGAGCAAGAGGCAGCGCGATGCCGACCCACCGGCTCGCCCGCGGCCAGCGGCCCGCGATCCACCGCACCGTGAAGCCCATGCCCACGACCAGCACGGTGACGATGACCAGGCCGAAGCGCGCCGGCGCCCGCAGGAACGAGAAAACCGGGATGGCGTGGAACAGCGCCGTGTAGAGCCCGGCGGCGGGCCCGAACGACGCCCAGAAGGCGATGAGGCCCACCAGCGTGTAGAAGCCTGCGACCTGCCGGCGACCGGTCCCGTCGGGCGCGGAGGCCTCACCGGGGTACGCGCTGACACGCCAGGCGAGGGCGAGTCCCGCCAGGCCCAGTACCGTGGCGATTGCGCCCGGGAACAGCACCTCGCTCGATCCTTCGAGCCAGGGCAGCCACCAGCGGTGCGCCCACGCCGCGGATGTGAGCCAGGCCTGCCAGTTGGCGGAGTACATCGCCGCGTCCTCGATCGTGCGCGTGAAACCGAGTTCGCGCTGCACGGCGCGGAAGGGCAGGAACAACGGCAGGACGGCCCCCATCGAGACCACCGCGCCCGTCGCGATGCCGATCACGTATCGCGGCGAGCGCCACAGGCCGCGCGCCGCGGCGAAGTAGATCGTCCCGAACCCCACGATCAGGGCCGCGAACACGCCGTAATAGGCGCAGGCCAGGGCCGTGACGGCCAGCGAAAGGCCCAGCACCGCGCCGCGCCACGGACCAGGCCGATCGATCAGGCGATGGAACGCGAGCAGCGACAGCGGCAGGCCCCATGACATCAGCAACTGGATGTGCGCCGTCCGCGCGAAGATGAACGGGCAGTAGGCGAAGGCCACCCCCGCGGCCCAGCCCGCGGCGCGTGATCCACTGAGGTACCGCACCAGCGCGTGAGCGGTCAGCATCGACAAGACGAAGGCCAGCAGCACCACGGTGTTGTGGGTCAGCACCGGTTGCTTCGTCGCCATGTAGACCGGCGCGCCCAGCGCGCCCGCGACGATGTTCGCCTCCGAATAGGCGAGGGTGTTGCGATGCGGATAGAAGATGTTGGCGTCGAAGAGATCCGACGGCTGGGCTACCAGGGTCCGGGCCACCCAGTTGGTGACCCACAGGCTGAAGAGCCCGTCGCCCGTGTTCACACGCGCGCGCGTCGCAAGGCCCGGCGCGAGCGGCCACGTGAGGACCACGGCCAGTCCGGCCGCGGCGATCAGCAGCATCGCGGCGTGAACCGGGCGGGACATCGGCGCGCATGGTAGCATACGCCGCCGATGCGTCTGACCGTGCGGGCCGCGGCCGCGATCGGCGGTGCCATCGGGGCGTGGCTGGCGCTCGGGGCGACGGCAATTGCCCCGGGCGTCATCGCATCGTCGCGCATCGGTGTCCTTCCGCCGTGGTGGGTGCTCGGCCTGCTCACCGCCTTCTTCCTGGCGCTGGTCTTCGGATGGCGCGTCCGCGCGTGGCCGCTGCCCGGCGGCCTGCTGTGCGGGCTGCCGTGGGTACCTGGCGCTGTCCCGGCCTCATGGCTTGCCTGGCAGGGCCTGCTGGCGGCAATGGTCTGGGCTGGCATTCTGATGGCGGTGGTCGCCTCCGGGCCACTGCCGTTTCCTTCGCGCTGGCGCGGCTGGGTGGGGGCGCCCTCGCGCGCTCCCTGGCTGGCGGCGGCGCTGGCAGCGGCGACCTTCGGATTCGCGTGGGGCGGATCGGCGGCATGGCTGCCCGGTGGTGACGAGCCGCACTATCTGATCATCACCCAGAGCCTGCTCGCCGACGGCGACCTGCGCATCGAGAACAACCACCAGCAACTCGATTACCTCGCCTATTTCCCGGGCGAGTTGCGACCGGACTACCTGCGCCGGGGCACGGACCGGCAGATTTACTCGATTCACGCCCCCGGTGTGTCGGCGCTGGTGGCCCCCGCGTTTCTCCTGGGCGGTTACCGCGGGGCGGTGCTCTTCCTGCTCGTCACCTGCGCCCTCGGTACGGCGCTCGCCTGGCGCCTCGCCTGGGAAACCACCAGGGAGGCGGGCGCGGCCTGGTTCGGCTGGGCCGTGCTCGTCACGGCGATTCCGATCGTCGCCCACGCCCACACGATCTATCCGGACGGCGTCTCTGGCGTGCTGGCGCTCGTCGGGGTGTTCGCCTTCGTGCGTGCGGCGCGGCCGGCGCGATGGCCGCTGGTGGCCGGCGGTGTCGCACTCGCTCTGCTGCCGTGGCTCCACACGCGCAACGTGCTCATCGCCGCGGGGCTCGCCCTGGCCATCCTCGCGCGCACGTGGCGGTGTGCGCCGCGCAGCGCTCTCGCCGCCAGGCTGGGCGCGTTCCTCGTCGCGCCCGCGGTGTCGGCCGCCGCGTGGTTCGCATTCTTCCGCGTCATCTATGGCACCTTCGACCCGTCGGCGCCGTACGGCGGCTACACGCAGACGTCCTGGCAGAACATCCTGCGCGGCGTCCCGGGCCTGCTCTTCGACCAGCAGTTCGGCGCCTTCTCGACCGCGCCTGCCCTGATCGTGGCCATCGTCGGGACGCTCATCCTTGTCTTCGCGCCCAGGCGCCCCGGCGACGTGCCACCGTCGAACGAAGTTCCACCCCCGCGCGCGCTCGCAGCCATGCTGGCGATGACGGCCGTCCCGTATGTCCTGATCACGGCCTCGTACCACATGTGGTGGGGCGGGACGAGCGCGCCCGCACGCTTCCTCGTGCCGGTGCTGTGGCTTGCGGCGCTGCCGGCCGCCGTGGCCTGGGGGGACGGGCGGCGCGCGGCCGACCGCGGGGTGTGGCTCGGGCTGCTGGTGCTGTCGGCGGTGTTCACCGTCGCGATGAGCCACGGTGGGCTGGGGCTGCTCACCTTCACGACGCGAGCCTCCTACGGTCCGTTCCAGGAGTGGGCGACGCGCGCCGTCGATCTGTCGATGGCGCTGCCCAGCGTGCTGCGCGATGGCCCGCTCGTCGCGACCGGCCAGGCGGCATTGTGGGGGCTGGCGCTGGCAGGCTGGTGGCTGGCGCTCCGCGCGCTGGCGCGCAGCGTGGCGGCCGTCGCGGCGTGCGCGGTTCCGCTCGCGGTGCTGGCGGCCAGCCTCGCCATGGATGCGACGTGGGCGATCCGCGGCGTCGACGCGCTGAGGCCCGATGCGTCGCGCCGCGCCCTGCTCGACGCGGCATGGCTGGATGGCGTGGGCGTATCGTTCCAGCGATTCGAGGTCGACGGGCGACGCCGCCGGGCCGGGCCGGCACCTGTTGCGCAGTTGCTCCCGCTGCTCGAACTGCGGACGATGTCGCGCGGACACGACCCGGGAGCCCCACTGACGGCGATCGCCGGGCTGCCGGCTGGCGACTATCGCGTGAAGGTGAGCAGCACCGAACCCGCGTCGGGCCGCGTACGGCTCGAGGTGGGTCGCGGCGGCGTGCTCGCCGACCATGATCTGCCAGGGCTGGCCGGTGAACGCGATCGGAGGCGCTTCTTCGACGTCGCCTGGCCCGTTGGCGTCGAGGCGGTGACGGTTGCCGCCGGTGAGGATTCGACGGCGACCGGCGCCACTGTGACGCCGCTGCGGCTGAGGCCGCCAGCCGAGCAACCGCTGCGCGATGCGGCGATCCTCGCGCGACGCTACTCCGGGGCCGACGTGTTCTTCACGACCGACGGGCAGTACGCCGAGCGCGACGGCATCTGGTTCAAGGCGGGAGCCGTACCGGTGGTGGTGAGGCCGCGCCGGGCCGGCGCCTCGGGCGTGGCGATCTTCCTCCGGAACGGGCCGCGGCCCAACGTGGTGGAGCTGGCCTCTGGCGGCTGGCGCGAGCAGTTGTCGCTGCTGCCGGGGCAGGAGGCGTCGGTCGAGTGGCCGTGGTCCGCTGGCGCGCGCGAGCGGGTGCTCGAGGTGCGCACCGCCGAGGCGTTCAGGCCGGCCGACGTGGATCCGGCGTCGCAGGACCTGCGCCGGCTCGGCGTGTGGATCGAGTTCCGGTAGCGGCCGGTGGCGCGGACTGCTAGAACCGGACGACGCCCTGCAGGTAGAAGCCCTTCAACTGGAAGTCCCCGTAGTCGTCGTCGATGCGGTAGTTGACGGTGAGGCGCCGGTAGCCGGCCATCACGCCGACGTTGTTGGTGAAGTTCAGCGTGCCGTAGACGTCGAAGTCGTAATAGCTGCCCGTGTCGTTCTCGTCGAGGTTGGCGATGCTGCCGGGCAGCTTGAAGCCGGTGAACTCTCCCGTGACCGACACGTTGGGGAACACGTAGCCGCGACCGATGAGCCCCACGGCCGGGATCGGCGCCTTCACGCTCGTGAACTCGGTGGAGAAGACGTTCTCGAGCCGGGCATCGACGTTGGTGTACTTGGCCTCCAGCACCACGCCGAGAAATCCGCGGTCGCGGTAGATGAAGTCGTACTCGTACCCGAGGCGCCACGCCTTCCAGTCGAGGGTGGAGCGTACCGGCACGGCCACGGGGAACACGATCCCGTTGAACACGACGTTGCGCCGCAAGGTGGACTCGGCCTCGTACTTGATGGGCACGTAGGCCGCGCGGAACTTGTGCTTCTTCCCCGGACGCAGGACGGCGCGGAATTCCGGGAAGCGGGTGTCGAGGAAGCCCAGATCGTCGACGAAGTCGATGTCGGTGCCCGCGATGCCGAGCGATTCGCTCGAGATGATCCCCTGGACCGTGGGCGACCAGAAGCCGCCGGACAACTCGATGTTGTAGCGTTCCCCGGTTGCCGGGTCGCTGGCGGAGCGGAGGTACTGGCCCGAGGCCGGTGCCGCCGTGCAGGCCAGTATCACCGCGCCGCACAGCGCGAACAGGGTTCGTCGAATCAGACGCATGGTCGAAGTCCCGGCCCTGAGAGGGCGAGTGCGACGGGCCCGTCCCCGTGACGAGCCCTGGCCTGGCAGGCGCTGGGAGGCCCGCCGAGCATAGCACAGGGCGTCGGCGCGCACCGGGGCAGCGGGCCGGCCCCCCGGCGGCCGTCCGCGCGGCCCCCGCCGCCAGCCTATACTTGTCGGAATGCTCTCTCAGACACGGCGGCTGCTGCCGTACGCCATCCGCTATCGGCGGGCGTTTGCCGTCGGCCTGGCGGCGGCGCTCGGGTCGACGGCCATGCAGTTGAGCGGCCCCTGGGTGCTGAAGTTCGCCGTCGACGACCTCACCGTGGCCGTCACGCGCGGCAAGCTGGGGTTCTATGCCGCGCTGCTGGTCGGCCTGGCGCTGGCCGGCGGGGTGTTCCGCTTCGTGATGCGACGCGTCATCGTCGGCGCCTCACGCCACATCGAGTACGACCTGCGAAACGACTTCTTCCGCGCGCTCCAGCGCCTGCCGCTCTCCTACTACCAGGCCAACCGCACCGGCGACCTGATGTCGCGTGCCACCAACGACCTGAACGCGGTCCGCATGATGATCGGTCCGGCGGTCATGTACACGACGACGACCATCACCGGTTTCGTCGTGGCCGTGACGCTGATGGCGTCGCTCGACGGCTGGCTCACGCTCACGGCGCTCGTCGTGCTGCCGTTCGTCTCGATTTCGGTGAAGCTCTTCGGGTCCGCGATTCACGCGCGCTTCGAGCGCATCCAGGCGCAGTTGTCGGACATGAGCGCGGTGGCGCAGGAGGCGCTCTTCGGCGTGCGCGTGGTGCGTGCCTACGGCCGTGAGGCGCACGAGATCGAACGCTTCACGGCGTCGAACCGCGAGTTCGTGCGACGCAACCGTGCGCTCATCAGGCTGCAGGGCGCCTTCTTCCCGAGCCTCACGTTCTTTCTCGGCGTCGGCGCGCTCCTGGTGCTGTGGCTGGGCAGCCGCGAGGTGGTGGCCGGCCGGCTGTCGCTCGGCGAGTTCGTCGCCTTCAACAGCTACTTCGGCATGCTGTCGTGGCCGATGATCGCCTTCGGCTGGGTCACCAACATGATCCAGCGCGGGATGGCGTCGTGGAAGCGCATGCTCGACGTGATGGACGTGGCCCCGGCCATCTCCGATGGGGATGTCACCGGCGAGATCCCGGATGTGGGCGTCGTGCGCGGGCGGCTCGAGTTCCGCGACCTCACCTTCCGGTACGGAGACGGCCCGCCGGTGCTGCGTGACGTCTCGGTGACGATCGAGCCGGGGCAGACCGTGGCGATTGTCGGGCCCACCGGCAGCGGCAAGAGCACGCTGCTGGCGCTGGTTCCGCGGCTGCACGATCCGCCGCCGGGGACCGTGCTGCTCGACGGGGTCGACGTGCGACACGTCCCGCTGCGCGTGCTCCGCGAGGCGGTCGGGATGGTGCCGCAGGAGACCTTCCTGTTCTCCGACACGCTGGCGGCCAACCTCGCCCTGGGCGTGCCGCAGGACCGGGCCACGCTCGGCGCGATCGCGGCGGCGGCGGCCGTGGCCCGCCTCGACAAGGACGTCGAGGGCTTCGCCCGCGGCTACGAGACGCTGGTGGGCGAGCGCGGCATCACGCTGTCGGGCGGCCAGAAGCAGCGGACTGCGATTGCCCGCGCGGTGCTCACCGATCCCCGCATCCTCATCCTCGACGATGCGCTGTCAGCCGTCGACACGTACACCGAGGAGGAGATCCTGTCTCGGCTGCGCGGCGTGATGCGGGCGCGCACGTCGCTGATCGTGTCGCATCGCGTGTCGAGCGTGCGCGATGCCGACCTGATCCTGGTGCTCGAACAGGGCCGGGTCGTGGAACGCGGCACGCACGCCGAGTTGATCACGCGGGGCGGCTTCTACGCCGACCTGTACCGGAAGCAACTGCTGGAGGAGGAACTCGCCGCGTCGTGAGACGGCGCGCGCGCCTCGATCCCAGGCCCCAGGATGTCGATCCACGAAGAAGAAGCCCTCGGGAAGGCCTACGACGCACGCCTGATGCGACGTCTGCTGGGCTACCTGCGCCCCTACCGCCCGCAGGTCGTCCTGGCGCTGGCGGCCATCGTCAGTGGTTCGCTCCTGCAACTGGCGCAGCCGTACCTGACGAAGGTCGCCATCGACCGCTACATCGCCAGCGGCAACCTCGCGGGCCTCGATCGCCTCGCATGGCTGTTCCTGCTCGTGCTGGCGGGCTCCTTCGTGCTGGAGTTCACGCAGACCTGGCTGATGCAGAACACCGGGCAGCGCATCATGTTCGACATGCGCCTGCAGATCTACGAACACCTGCAGCGCCTCAGCCTGCGCGATTACGATCGCAACCCCGTCGGCCGGCTGATGACCCGCGTGACCACCGACGTGGACACGCTCAACGAACTGTTCTCGGCCGGCGTGGTCGCGATCTTCGGTGACGTCTTCACGCTGGCCGGCATCATGGCCGTACTGGTCTGGCTGGACTGGCGGCTGGCGATCGTCGCCTTCTCGGTCCTGCCGCTCATCGTGCTGGTGACGCAGTGGTTCCGGCGCAACGTGCGCGACTCCTACCGGAAGGTGCGCGTCTGGATCGCGCGCATCAACGCCTTCCTGCAGGAGAACATCACCGGCATGGCCACGGTGCAGCTGTTCCGGCGCGAGGCGCGCAACCACGCGGCGTTCGACGCGATCAACGCCGAGCACCGCGAGGCCAACATCGATTCGATCTTCTACTACGCGGTGTTCTACCCGGCCATCGAGATCGTGTCGGCGGTCGCGGCGGCGCTCATCATCTGGTTCGGCGGGGGATGGGTGATTCAGGGCACCCTGACGCTGGGCGCCCTGGTGGCCTTCTTCCAGTACTCACAGCGGTTCTTCCGGCCGATTTCAGACATGTCGGAGAAGTTCAACATCCTGCAGTCGGCCATGGCCTCCTCCGAGCGCATCTTCAAGCTGCTCGACACGCCCGTGTCGGTGCCCGCACCCGCCGTGCCGCGCGCGCTGCCTGCCGGCGCACGCGGCCACCTCGTGTTCGATCAGGTCTGGTTCGCCTACGACGACGCCGACTACGTGCTGCGTGACGTGTCCTTCGAGGTGCGTCCCGGCGAACGCGTGGGCGTGGTCGGCGCGACCGGAGCGGGCAAGTCGACGCTCATCAACCTGCTGCTGCGCTTCTACGACGTCTCCCGCGGGCGCATCCTGGTCGACGGCATCGACATCCGCGATCTCGCCTTCAGCGACCTGCGCCGGCTCTTCGGCCTCGTGCTGCAGGACGTCCACCTGTTCTCCGGCACGATCGAAGGCAACATCCGGCTCGGCAACCTCGACATCACGCAGGAACAGGTGCGTCGCGCCGCCGAGGCGGTGCATGCCCACGCGTTCATCGAGCGGCTGCCGCAGGGCTATGCCACGCCGGTCGCCGAGCGGGGCGCAACGCTGTCGGTCGGGCAGAAGCAACTGCTCTCCTTCGCGCGCGCCCTCACCTTCGACCCCCGCGTGCTCATCCTGGACGAGGCCACCTCGAGCGTCGACACCGACACCGAACTCCTGATTCGCGACGCACTCCACGTGCTGATGGCCGGGCGCACGACGATTGCCGTCGCGCACCGCCTCTCCACGATCCAGGACATGGACAAGATCCTGGTGCTGCACAAGGGCGAGCTGCGCGAGCGCGGTTCGCACCAGGAACTGCTGGCCCAGCGGGGCATCTACTGGCGGCTCTACCAGCTCCAGTACCGCGATCAGGAAGCGGCGGCCGGAGGCTGAGCGGTGGGCGAGCCCCCGTCGTCGGTCAGCGGGGCGTCCGGTCCGCGTGCGTGACGGGAAGGCCTCGAGCCTGTTCGGGCCGTTTCCAGGCCAGGGCCAGCAGCGAACTCCCCAGCGGCATGGCCGTCAGCCGCACCGCCTGGGCCTCGAGCCACAGCGCCGCCGCGATGACCTCATTGATGGGAGCGGGCGGCAGCGCCAACTGGTTGCGCACGTCGGCGGCGCTCGCCGGAAGCCCGCGCGCGCGCTCCACGGCACGTTGCGCCAGCAGGAAGGGAAAGAGCACCGCGTTCGTGTAGGTGAGCCGTTCCACCACGAACCCCGCGCCCGTGAGCAGGCGCTGAAGCCCCGGTCGCCGGTATCGACGCACCTCGGCCGCCGCCACCGAGTGGGCACCGCGCAGGATCGACATCGCCGCAACGTTGACAATCAGGGCGCCGCCGGGACGCAGCACACGGTGGAATTCGGTCGCGGCCTCCTCGTCGGCGCCGTCGGGCAGGCAGACCAGCACGTCGAACGACGTGACGATGTCGAACGACTGGTCGGGAAAGGGCAGGTGCGTGGTGCTGGCCCGCAGCACGCGCGCGCCGCCGTCGCGCGCCGCCGCCAGCGCCGTGCCTGCGGGCGTGAAGTCGAAGCCGAACGTCGTCCCGTAGGCCCCGAGAAGGGCCAGGTTGCCGCCGGTGCCGCAGCCGCAGTCCAGCAGGCGGAGACCGCTCCGGCCGGCCGCGGCCCGCGCTAGCAGCGGGCCGACGAACGCACGAAACCCGCGGAACCAGAAGTGCCGGGCCTCGGCCTCGGAAGTCTGGCGGAGCAGGCGCTCCAGCGTCGGAGTCCGCTTCACTGGCTGGCGCGTTCGGGGGAGCGTGTTTCGGCGCTCACTGACGGGACGAGCGTGGCCGAGGCAGCCAGGCGCTCGGCAGGTGTTCGCGGGCGCGCCGCAAGGTGCGATTCGCCTGGGGGCGCCTGCAGGCCGCGAACCGCCGCGGCAGAGCTCGCCCGCGGGTTCCAGCCGAGCCGTAGCACCGTGAGCCGGGCCGGCCGGCGGCCAAAGGCCAGGGCCTCCTGGCAACTCCAGATGTAGAGGTCGAGTTCCCGGCCCCGCACCGCCGGCCCGGTGTCCATGACCGTGTAGATGCCGTTGTAGCGGGACCCGAGGTCATCCACCTTCACCACCGAACCGACCGGCAGCAGGGCAGGATCGGCTGCGACGATGCCACTGCGGGCGGGGGTGCCCGCCGCCGTGACCTCGCCCTTGCAGTAGGCCGTTGCCGAGAAGCGCAGCGCGGCCCCAGGCAGGGCGGGCGTCGAAGCGCCCACGATCTCGGTTTCTCCGGCCGGCGAATGCGAGTCGAAGACCTTCGCCTCGTGCAACAGCGCAAACCCCAGCGCCGCGCCGCACGTAGCGACGACCTTCCGCTTGAAACACGTTGACAGCAGCATGCGTGAGTAGGGGCCGGCACCGCGGTGCCACCGGCGACCGGCAGGGCGCCGGCGACGGCAGTGCGGGCGACAAACTCCCGGCGGCAATCCCTCCTGCCGATCCCGTCGGGAGGTTCGTGCGCGTCCTGGCTGGGCACGCGCTCCGCGCGCGTCCCGGTCAGTGTTGGCTCGTCTGGAAGCGCCTGGCTGACGCCACGACGACTCCCAGCGAGTAGGCCACCAGCGCAAGCACGCCGGCCGCGAGGAACGAGCCTACCACGAAAGGCGCGAGCAGGGGGAGAACAAACATCGAAAGTTCGTGCCAGAACTCAGCCGTGATCACTGAGTGCCCGAAAAGAGCCGAGAATCCTGCGGCCAGGTGCGAGGGCGGTCGCCGCCCCATCACGCGCGCCGCTGCCTCGGTGACGGCTCCGTAGTAGATGGGCATGACCCAGGGCAGGTTCGAGACCAGGCCGGCGAACAGCAGCACACGGTTCAGCCGCGATGCCCACGCGACAGCCACCGTGATGAGGATCTGGAGCCCGATGAGCGGCGAGAAGGAGATGAACACGCCGATGGCCAGCGCCAGGCTGGCGCGGGCCGGCGTGTCGTGAGCGTTGCGCAGCGCCAGATCGCACCGCCTCAACAGGGCGCGCAGCGATGTCATGGCGCGAAGTGGGAATACCCGTGCGGCCAGGGCCGCTCTCCGCCTTCGGCGTCGCGGAGGATCACGCCGGCGGGCCGCCGGAGGACGCCGATGCGCGCGACGGGCACCCTGGCGTGTGCCGCGGCCGCCAGCAGGGCGCGCTGCCGCCGCCGCGGCACGGCGAACAGCAGTTCGTAGTCGTCGCTGCCGAGGGCCAGCCGCAGGGCGTCGGCCGCCGGCAGGCCAAGCTGCGCCAGCGCCTCGTGGATCGGCAGTGCCGGCTCGTCCACTTCCGCGCCGAGCCCGCTTGCGCCGGCCAGTTGGATGATGGCATCGCCGAGGCCGTCGCTGAGGTCCATGCAGGCCGAGGCCGCACGTGACCGGCCCGCGATGACCCCGAGCCGCACGCGCGGCTGGGGCGTGCGGTAGCGGGCGATCGCCTCTGCCAACGCCGGCGAACGTGAGGCCGCGCCCGGATCCCGGCGAAGCCAGGCCAGCCCGGCCGCGGCGGCTCCGATGCGCCCGCTCACGTAGAGCGCGTCGCCGGGGCGCGCCCCCGAGCGCAGCAGCGCGCGCCTGGGCCGCACGCTGCCCGCGGCCGTGACGTCGAGGAACAGGGGGCCGCTGGTGCGGGTGAGATTGCCTCCGGCGAGCGGCATCCGGTGCTCGTCGGCGAGGGCGATCACGCCTTCGATCATGGCCTCGAAGTCGTCGAGTGGCAGGTCGCCTGGCAGCCCCATCGAGAGCAACGCCACCCGAGGGGTCGCACCCATGGCAGCGAGATCGCTGAGATTGACGGCGAGCGCCCGGTACCCGATCGCGCGCGCGCCCATCAGGGCGCGGTCGAAGTGCACGCCCTCGACCAGGGCGTCGGTCGTCAGCACGTCGGCCGTGTTGCGCTCGGGCGCGACGACGGCCGCATCGTCGCCGATGCCGACGTGGAGGAACGCGGGGACAGGCCGGGCGGCGAGGCGGGCGCGGATCCGGGCGAGCAGTTCCGGCTCGCCGGCCGCCCCGACGGTCACGGTGGCCGTCACCGGGCGTACTCGACGGCGCGCGTCTCGCGGATGACCGTCACCTTGATCTGGCCCGGGTACTCGAGCTCGCTCTCGATGCGGCGCGCGATGTCCTTCGACAGCCAGACCGCTTCCTCGTCGGAGATGCGTTCGCTCTCGACCAGGATGCGGATTTCGCGCCCGGCCTGCAGCGCGAACGCCTTGGCAACGCCCTTGAAGGAGTCGGCGATGCCTTCCAGCTTCTCGAGCCGCTTGACGTAACTCTCGAGGATGTCGCGGCGGGCGCCCGGCCGGGCGGCCGAGATGGCGTCGGCGGCCTGGACGAGCATCGCCTCGAGCGACGGCCAGTCGATGTCCATGTGGTGGGCGGCCATCGCATCCACCACCGCCTTGCTCTCGCCGTGCCGGCGCAGGACGTCGATGCCGATTTCCAGGTGCGAGCCGGTGACGTCACGGTCCAGCGCCTTGCCGATATCGTGCAGGAACGCCGCGCGGGTGGCCACCTGTGCGTCCAGGCCCACCTCCCGTGCCATGATGCCCGCGAGGTAGGCGACTTCCTTCGAGTGGTTGAGGACGTTCTGGCCGTAGCTGGTGCGGTACTTCAGCCGGCCCATGAGCCGGCTCAGCTCCGGATGCAGGTCGTACAGGCCCAGTTCGAAGGCGGCCGTCTCGCCGTCCCTGCGCACCGCCTCGTCGAGTTCGGCCTTCACCTTCTCGACCACTTCCTCGATGCGGGCGGGGTGGATGCGCCCGTCGGCGATCAGGCGCTCGATGGCCTGACGGGCGATCTCGCGGCGGTAGGGGTCGAAGCTCGAGAGGATGATGGCGCCCGGGGTGTCGTCGACGATCAGTTCGACGCCGGTGGCCAGTTCGAGGGCGCGGATGTTGCGGCCCTCGCGGCCGATGATGCGCCCCTTCATGTCGTCGCTGGGCAGGTCGACCACCGAGACGGTGGTCTCGATCGCGTGCTCGGCGGCGCTGCGCTGGATGGCCTCGGTGATGATCTGGCGAGCGCGGCTGGCGGCGGCCTCGCGCGCCTCGGCCTCGAGGCGCTTGACGAGGCTGGCGCCCTCGCGCCGGGCGTCGGCTTCCATCTGTCGCAGCAACTGGTCGCGCGCCTCCTCGGCGGTGAGCCCCGCGACGCGCTGCAGTTCGCGAGCCTGATCGGCCACCAGTCGGTCGTAACGCTCGGCTGCGGCCTTCACGGCGCGCTCGCGTTCGTCGGTGGCGCGCCCGCGATCCCCGATGGTGCGCTCCCGATCGGCGAGTGCCCGCTCGCGGCGCGCCAGATCCTGCTCGGTCCGCTCGGCCATGGCCACCCGGTCCGCGCAGGCGCGGGCCTTCTCGGCGAGCGCCTGCTCGCTGCGGGCGGCCTCGAGGCGGCGGTCACGCGCCTGGTTCTCGGCCTCCACCAGCAGCGCGTGCGCCTGCTCCTTGCCTTCGAGCAGGGCCTCCTTGCGCCGGCTCTCGGCCTCGCGCTCGGCCTCGCGCAGGAGTTGCGCGGCGCGCTGCTCGCCCTGCCCGATGGTTTCGGCCGCGATGCGGCGTCGATTGGCGACCCAATACATGAACACCGCCCCGGCGGCGACCAGGGCGACGACGAAGTCCAGAACGTACGTCAACTGGAATTCCATGGCGGCATCCAGACCGGGAATCCCCGTACGACCAGGTGCGCCGGGGCGTGGCGTTGAGGGTGCAAGGCGGGCCGCCCCGGGAACGCGGAGCGTCGGGCGTGGTGCGATGGCTGGGTCCCGTCCTGCCGTGTGGGGAGGTCGTATGAACCTGCTGAGCAGGTGGAACCGCTACAAGTCCCGCGCTTCAGGCTGCCTCGCTCGGAGGTATGCACACCACGCGGCGTCGCGATTCGCTTGGATGAAGCGTTGGCTCAAGACGAGCCTCCGAAACGCCATCACCAACAGCACAGGAACGACCAGCCGAGGACAGTCTAGTCCGTTCCCGTGGGAGCCGCAAGGGGCGGACGGACCATCCCGAGCGCGCGATCGAGCGTGAGTTCCAGCGCCTCGATCCGCTCGCGCATCTCTTCGCCCTGACGCGGCGGGGATCCCTCGCCCTCGCGCGCCCGGAACAACTCGTCGGCGATGTTCAACGCGGCGAGCACCGCCACCTTCACGGCATCGTCCGGACTGTTCTCGTCGGAGGCCGCCTGCATCTTCGCGTCGACGTAAGCGGCCAGTTCCACGACGTAGTCCGGATCGAGGGCGCTGCGGATCGGATACCGCAGCCCGAGGATCTCGACCGGCACGACGCGGAGGGGCTCGGCCATGGACGTGGCGATCAGAGCTCCAGCGCGTCGACCTGCTCGAGCAGCGACGCGACGCGATCGCGCACGCGGTCGCGCTCCTCGCGCAGGGCGAGCAGCTCGGCGCCAGCCTGCGCCTCCGTGTCGGCGATCTTCGACTGGAGCGCATCGACCTGCACCTGGAGGCGCGCGTTCTCGTCGGCCAGTGACGTCCGGTCGGTCCGCAGTTGTTCGACAATCGCCACGAGCTTGCGGATCTTGCCTTCGAGCCGCTCCAGGGGCTCGAGGTCGATGGCGCGTCCGGTCTTGACGGTCATGGGACTTCCGTGCGGCGGCGACCTCAGCGCAGTCGGGCGCCGTGAGCCGCGGTGAGGGCGGCGAGCACCGTGTCCACCGCCTGTTGAACCTCGCTGTCGGTCAGCGTCCGATCGGCCGCCCGGAACGTGAGCCGGAAGGAGAGGCTGACCAGTCCCTCGGGCACGCCCCTGCCCTGATAGCGTGCGAACTCGCGCGCGCCTGCCAGCGTCGGCGGCCCGGACCGCCGAATGGTGTCACGAAGCGCCGATGCCGGCAAGCCGTCCGGAACCACGATCGAGAGGTCGCGGACGATCGACGGATGGCGCGGCAGCGGCCGCACGGTGGTGTCTTCGCCAGGCGAGATGCAGGGATCGAGCGCGTCGAGATCGACTTCGGCCACGTAGACCGGCTCGGTGGCCGGCAGGCCGCGCGCCTCGGCGACGCGCGGGTGGAGCTGGCCGAGCACGGCGACGGTCGCGGGGGCGTCGCCGGTGGCGACCCGGATCTCCGCCGCGCGTCCTTCGACGAGCCACGGGCGTTCGGCGGGCACCGTCTCTGCCGCGCCCAGTCCGAGGCCCTCGCACACGGCCTCCACCGCGCCCTTCATGTCGAAGAAGTCCACCGGGCGGCCGGTGCCGCTCCAGTGTTCTCCGGCCGCGGCGCCGAGCCAGGCGAGGCCGAGGCCACGCGTCTCGCCGCGATCGACGAGGAACCGCGTGCCGGTCTCGTAGAGCTGGACGTCGCGGCGTTCGCGGCGCCGGTTGTGGCCGAGCGCGTCGATCAGGCCCGACAGCAGGGAGGGACGCAGCACGGCGAAGCTCTCCGACAGCGGGTTGGCGATCGCCACCAGTTGTGTCGCGTCGGCGAAGACCGCCGCAGCCTCGCGCTCGATGAACGTGAAGGTGACCGCCTCGGAGAAGCCCGCGCGGGCGGCCAGCCGTTTCGCCGCGCGTTCCACTTCGAGGCGCCGGGCCGGCGCCGCCGGCGCCTGCACCACCGCGGGGAAGGTGAGCGGCAGCCGATCGTAGCCGTCGTGGCGCGCGATCTCCTCGTAGAGGTCGACCTCGCGGGTGACGTCGGCCCGCCAGGTGGGAACCGTGACGCGGCGGTGGTCGTCGCCACGGGCGTCGATGGCGAATCCCAGCGACGCGAGGATGCGATCCACGTCGGCCGCCGGCACCTCGCGCCCGAGGAACCGTCCGGCAGCCCGCACCGACAGACCGACAACGGTGCGGGGGCGCTGTCCGGGGTAGGCATCGATCCAGTTGTCGCGGACGCGTCCGGCGCCGACCTGCTCGATCAGATGGCACGCCCGGGCCAGCGCGCGCAGCGGCGCGTCGATGTCGGCGCCCCGTTCGAAGCGGTACGACGCCTCGGTGGAGAGCCCCAGGTGCTTGGACGTGCGGCGGACCGGAAGCGCCTGGAAGTAGGCGCTCTCGAGCGCAATCGCCGTCGTGTCGCTCCGGACCTCGGAGTCGGCGCCGCCCATCAGGCCGCCCAGGGCCTGCGGGCGGGTGGCGTCGGCGATCACGAGCATCTCGGACGACAGGATCCGGTTCTGGCCGTCGAGCGTGGTGAGCCGTTCACCGGCCAGCGCGCGCCGGATGCGCAGCTCGGCGCCGCCCAGGCGCGCGAGGTCGAAGGCGTGCAGCGGGTGCCCAGTCTCGATCAGCACGTAGTTGGTGACGTCGACCACGTTGTTGATCGGGCGCACGCCGGCGGCTTCCAGACGTCGCGCCAGCCAGGGCGGTGAAGGCGCCACCTGCACGTCGGCGATTGCGGCCGTGTAGCGCGGGCACGCCTGGGCGTCCTCGATGGTGACCGTCAGGCCGTCGAGCGCGTCCTCGGACCCGCGCAGCGGCGGTGCGGCCGGGGCCTTCAGCGGCAACTGGTACCGCGTGGCCGCCTCACGTGCGATGCCGAGAACGCTGAGACAGTCGGGCCGGTTGGCGGTGATCTCGAAGTCGAGCACCGCGTCTTCGGGGCCGCCGGCCGCGGGGATCGGCTCGAGGCTCGCCACCTCGAACCCGCACAGGTTGAGATCCCACGCGAGATCCTTCACGGGGACGGTGACGTCGACGAAGTCTCGAAGCCAGGAAACGAGGATTCTCACACCGGGAACTGCTCCAGGAATCGCAGGTCGTTCTCGTAGAACAGGCGGATGTCGTCCACGCCGTAGTCGATCAGGGCCAGCCGTTCGATGCCCATGCCGAAGGCGAACCCGGTGTACACACCGGGGGGATAGCCGACGGCCTCGTAGACGGCCGGATGCACCATGCCGCAGCCCAGCACCTCGATGAAGCCGGTTCGTTTGCACATCGCGCACCCCTCGCCGCGGCACTTGTGGCAGGTGGCGAAGACGTCGGCGGAGGGCTCCGTATAGGGGAAGAAGCTCGGGCGGAAGACGGCGTTGGTCTTCGGGCCGAACAGCTCCCGCAGGAACGCCACGATGGTGCCCTTGAGGTCGCCCATCGTCACGCCGCGGCCGACGACGAGGCCCTCCACCTGCTGGAACATCGGCGTATGGGTCACGTCGAGGTTGTCGCGGCGGTAGACGCGACCCGGGGCGATGATCCGGATCGGCGGGTCGTGCCGTTCCATGTAACGGATCTGCATCGCCGAGGTGTGCGTGCGCAGCAGCGTCGCGGGGAGTCCGACCGGCGGCATGCGCGGGCCCTCGACGGCCGGCGCCACGCGGCTGAAGGGCCGCTCGAGGTAGAGCGTGTCCTGCATGTCGCGCGCGGGATGTTCGGGCGGCATGTTCAGCGCCTCGAAGCAGTGCCAGTCGTCCTCGGTCTCGGGCCCGTCGAGGATCTCGTAGCCCCAGCGCGCGAAGATGCCCTCGATGCGCTCGCGGGTGACGGTGAGCGGGTGGCGGTGTCCGGACGCGGGCCGCCGGCCCGGCAGCGTGACGTCGACGGGTGAGGCCACGGGCCGCACGGCCGACAGCGCCTCGTGGCGCGCGTCGAGGGCCGTCTCGACGTGCCGTTTCAGCCCGTTGATCAGGCGCCCCGTCTCGCGGCGCGCCTCGGGCGAGGCCTGGTCGAGACCGGCGAACAGCGCCGTGATCAGGCCGCTCCGGCGGCCGAGGAAGCGATCACGGACCGCCTGGATCTCGCGCTCGGAGGTGGCGGCGCCGAGCGCCTCGTCGAATTGCCGGCGCAGGCTGGCGATGGGGGACGCGTCGCTCATGGAGACTGGTCAGGGCCCGGACCGGGGGCGCGACCCGCGCCTCACGTCCGGGCGCAACAGGGGCCGGACGGTGCGGTTCCCGGACTGGTGGCCGCACCCCGGCCCGATGCCGCGTGGCTAGACGGTGGCGCCGGCGGTCGCGGCCTTCGCCTTGGCCACCACGCCCGCGAACGCGTCGGGCTGCGTGGCGGCGAGATCGGCCAGCATCTTGCGGTCGAGATCGATCCCGGCGGTCTTCAGCCCGTGCATCAGCTCGCGATAGGTGAGCCCCTGCTCGCGCGCCGCGGCGTTGATGCGCACGATCCACAGACGGCGGAAGTCGCGCTTGCGCAGCTTGCGGCCCACGTACGCGTAGCCGAGCGATTTGTCCACCGCCTCTTTCGCGGCGCGGTAGAGCTTGCTCTTGGTCTGGAAGAAGCCCTTGGCACGGGCGAGCACACGCTGACGCTTGGCGCGCCGGACGGTTCCACGCTTGACACGAGACATGACGTCACTTACTCCGGCGCGTGCGCAGGACGCCGCGCGAGATCCGACCGTTCCTCATTTGTAGGGCAGCATGCGCTCCAGGACCTTCTGATCCTGTTCGGACACGAGCGTCATGCCACGCAGGGAGCGCTTGCGCTTGGTGGTCTTCGACGACAGGATGTGGCGCTTGAAGGCGCTGCTGCGCTTGAACTTGCCCGTCGCGGTCCGCTTGAAACGCTTGGCCGCGCCACGATGGCTCTTCAACTTCGGCATGATGGTCTCTTGCTCCGTGCTGCTCACGCTTGCGTGTCGTCGGTTCGCCGGACCGGTGCCGCTGCGGCCTGGGCCGGGGCGGCGGCCGCCGCGCGCTTCAGGCCGGGCCGCTGCGTCAGGATCGTGCTCATCTGATTGCCCTCGAGCTTGGGCAGCGTCTCGGCGACCGCCACCTCGCTGAGTTCCTGCAGCAGCCGCTCGAGGATGCGGCGTCCGATCTCCGGGTGCGCGATCTCGCGCCCGCGGAAGAACACCACCGCCTTCACCTTGTCGCCGTCACCCAGGAAGCGCTCGATGTTGCGCTTCTTGAACTGGTAGTCGTGCTCGTCGACCTTCGGACGGAACTTGACTTCCTTGACCTCGATCACCTTCTGGTTCTTCTTGGCCTGTCGCTGCCGCTTCTGCTCCAGGTACTGGAAGCGGCCGTAGTCCATGATGCGGCAGACCGGTGGAACCGCGGTGGCCGAGACCTCGACGAGGTCGAGGCTCTTCTGGCGCGCGATGGCGAGCGCCTGCTGCGGCGTCATGATGCCGAGCTGTTCGCCCGTCTCGTCGATGACGCGCACCTCGCGCACGCGGATGCGTTCGTTGACGCGGACGCGGTCGTCGCGCCGCGGGCCGCGCATGCCTGGACGTTCGAATGCGATAGCTGCCTCCCTTGGATGACGGCCGCTAGCTGACCGTCCGTTCCAGCCCCTTGGCGCGGATCTCGTCCTGCAGGCGCGAGATCACCACGTCTACCGCCGCGGCGCCCAGATCGCCGGCTCCCCGGCTGCGCACCGCCACCTGGCCGCTGGCCGCCTCGCGATCGCCTACCACGAGCATGTAGGGAATCTTCTGCAGCTGCGCCTCCCGGATCTTGAGGTTCACCTTCTCCTGCCGCAGGTCGGCCTCCACGCGCAGGCCGGCGGCCGCCAGCCGATCGCGCACCTGTCCGGCGTAGGCGGCGTGACGGTCCGCGATCGGCAGCACGGTGGCCTGCACCGGCGCGAGCCACAGCGGGAACGCGCCGCCGTAGTGCTCGATCAGCAGCGCAATGAACCGTTCGAAGCTGCCGAAGATCGCCCGATGGATCACTACCGGCCGGTGCTCGGCGTTGTCGGCTCCGACATACGTCAGATCGAAGCGCTGCGGCAACTGGTAATCGAGCTGAATCGTCGCGCACTGCCACTGCCGCCCGATGGCGTCGGTGACGTCGAAGTCGATCTTCGGCCCGTAGAACGCACCGTCGCCTTCGTTGACCGTGAAGGACTGGCCCGCCGCCTCGAGCGCCTGCCGCAGCGCCGCCTCGGCATGATCCCAGGTGGCCACCTCACCGAGGAATTCCTCGGGCCGCGTCGACAGTTTGGCGGTGTAGCTCAGGCCGAAGTCGCCGTAGACCCGCTGCACCAGTCGCAACAGCCCTTCCACCTCGGCCGCGATCTGCTCCTCGGTGACGAAGCAGTGCGCATCGTCCTGCGAGAACTGCCGGACACGCGTCAGCCCCGACAGCACGCCCGAGGCCTCGTTGCGGTGCAGCGGCGTCTGCTCGTGCAGCCGCAGCGGCAGGTCGCGATAGCTGCGCACCTGGCTGCCGAACACGAGCATGTGGCCCGGGCAGTTCATCGACTTCACGCCCATTTGCTCGCCCTCGGACTCCACCAGGAACATGTTCTGGCGGTAGTGCGACCAGTGCCCCGAGGTCTCCCACAGCGCGCGGTTGAAGATCAGCGGCGTCTTCACCTCCACGTAGCCCGCCGGGAAGAGCACCTCCCGCATGTAGTCGGCCAGCAGGTGGTAGAGCGTCGTGCCCCGCGCCAGCCAGAAGGTGGCGCCCGGCGCCCAGGCGTGGAACGTGAACAGGTGCAGGTCGCGGCCCACGCGCCGGTGGTCGCGCCTCTTCGCCTCTTCGATGCGCGTGAGGTACGCCTGCAGGTCCTTCTCCGTGAAGAAGGCCGTGCCGTAGATGCGCTGCATCGGCTGGTTGCGCGCGTCACCCTTCCAGTAGGCGTTCGAGGCGTGCAGGAGCTTGAACGCCTTGAGGCGGCCGCTGGAGGCGACGTGGGGGCCCACGCAGAAGTCGACGAACAGGCTGCGATCCCGGATGGTGTAGCAGGAGACGACGTCCTGGCCTGCCGTCTTCTCCTCGATCAACTGCACCTTCAGGGGCTCGCCGCGCGCCGCGAAGAAGGCCAGGGCCTGTTCGCGCGGCCACATCTGCCGCTCGTACGGCAGATCCTGCGCTGCCAGCTCGCGCATCTTCGCTTCGATGTGCTCGAGATCCTCGGGCACGAACGGCCGCTCCACCACGAAGTCGTAGAAGAAGCCGTCGTCGGTGGCGGGGCCGATGCCGCACTGGGCGCCGGGAAAGAGGCTGGTCACCGCGGCCGCCATGAGATGG
Organism: Vicinamibacteraceae bacterium; assembly: GCA_039812685.1. Lineage (GTDB taxonomy): Bacteria > Acidobacteriota > Vicinamibacteria > Vicinamibacterales > JAFNAJ01 > JBDIBB01. The sequence continues at coordinate 61,759 of JBDIBB010000001.1, read as the reverse complement.
GCCGTCGAGTGGCGGTAGACGGTCAGTGCCTCCGGCGCATCCGGCGTGATCAGACGCAGCCGGGCGTCGGCGTTCAGACGGTAGCCGAGATCGACGAGACGGTCGTCGACCGACGCGGCGATGGCCGCCCTGGCCAGGCGCGGAGCGATCCCTGCCGCTACTTCGGCCACAGGAGTTCCCGTGGGCACGCGGCGGCTGGAACCATCCGGAAGGGTGACGCAAACCTCGGACATGGTCCTACGATCGTGCAGTGAAACCCGGAAAAGGCGGGGACGCGTCGAGTCCGTCGAGACTCGTCTTGCGGACGTGGACTCCCGCGATCTTCCTGGCGGGCCTGGCGACGGACTGGCCTGGTAGGCGCGAGTGGAGTCGAACCACCGACCTCCTGCGTGTCAAGCAGGCGCTCTAACCACTGAGCTACGCGCCTTTGGCGCACACGCCGTCGCGTTGGCGCGAACGCGCAGTATAGCAACGGGCCGCAAATGGCGTCAACGACCGTGTCGAGGAGAATCGTCGCCACGATACCGCAGCCGAACGCGTGACGATCGCCACCGCGTTGGAGCGACGGCCTGGTCCTGACGATTATGCGGCAGAACGCCCGCGCACCGGTGCGCGGGCACGTCGCGGTCGTTGGTTCTCCGGCGACATGCCATCCCCCGTTCCTGTGCCACGCCAGCGCCCAGCACCCGTCTCGTCCCGGCCGCGTGCCGAGGCCACCTCGCTCGGGCCGTACCCCGAAGCGGCGACACCCGGCGAACGGCCGCGCGCCACCGCGGGACAGTGGCTGCGCGACGGCGCCGCGGCCGCCCGGGACGGTGACAGCGCGCGAGCCCTGGCCCTGCTGCGCGAGGCCACGGCCCGCGATCCGGGCGACCAGCGGGCCTGGCTGTGGCGGGCGAGCGTGACCTCCGGTTTCGCCGAAGCCTTCGAGTGCGTGACTCAGGCGCTTGCGCTCGAGCCGGACCATCCGCAGGCGCTGGCCGCGCTCGCGGCCCTGAGACAGCGGGCGGCGCAGGCGCAGGAGGCGAGCGCGCCGGAGCAGGCTGCGACGCCCGTCGGCGAGACGCCTGGCGGCCTGGCCGCGCCGGCGCCGCCACCAGCCCAGCCCACCGGTGCCGCCACGGTGGCCCGCGGATTCCTGCCCGACCGTCACGCCGCACCCCGCGCGACCGGGAACAGGAGCGGCGAGCTTCGCGCACCGGAATACCGGCGGGCGCCGACGCGTACGGTGGTGGGCTTCTCGCCCGCCGCGACACTGCTCCGCGTCGATCCCGCCGACGTCGCGGGCGAGGTGGCGCGTCCGGGCAGCGTCCTTCATCTGTTTGACGGGCCCGGTGAACCGGGCCCCGCGGCGGAGACCGGAGACACGACGTCCCGATCCCGGCCGGCGGCATCCCATCCGATCGGCTTCAGGCCGCCGTTCTCCATCGCGGCGCCACACCAGGTCGATGGCGATGCGTCAGGCTCGCCGGCTCCATCGCGGGGAGCGATCCTGGTGGTCGACGACAGTCCTGCCGTCACCGGCTTCGTGGTGTCCGAACTCGAGCGGCGACGGTTTGCGGTGGTGGCCGCCGCCAGCGGTCCCGAGGCGCTTCAGCGCCTGCTCTCGTTCACGCCAGACATCGTGATGGTCGATGCCGACATGCCTCTGATGGATGGGTACCAGGTGTGCCGGGCCATCCGCGGCGAGGATCGCAGCCGCCTGGTGCCGGTGCTGATTCTGACGACTGGTGGCGGACTGGCGGAACGCATCAGGTGCCGGCTGGCCGGCGCCAGCGGTCTTCTCGTCAAGCCCCTGGACACCGACGAACTGGTCGACGTCATCGAGCGGCACCTGCCGGTACGGTTCTGACCGTGACGGCCGCGGCGTGCGCCGTGGTGGCGTGCCTCATCCGGCGGGCTGCACCGCTGCCTGCCGTGTGGCCAGCGTCTCGAGCGCCTTGGTGAGAATGGGATCGGTCTCGGGCGGGCCGGCGCCGAACTCGACATCAGGTTCTTCGACGGCGACCGTCGGTTCCACTCCCTGCCCGTGCAGCGCCTTGCCCGCCGGTGTGAGGAATCTCGCGTAGGTGAGCCACAGGCCGCTACCGTCGCTCAGCGGGACCAGTTTCTGCTCGGCGACGCGCCCCAGCGTGCGCTCCCCGACGATCACACCGCGCTCGTTGCCGGCGATGGCCGCGGCCAGCACCTCGGCGGCGCCTGCCGTGCCAGCCGTGGTCATCACGACCAGTGGCAGGGTGATGCGGCCGTCGCCGCTGGCCGCCGCGATCGAAGTGGACGGGTGATCGCGCTGTTCGCGCTGCACCAGCGTGCCGGAGGCGACGAACAGCCGCGCCGTCGGGAGACCGTCGGCTGGTTCGCCCACCGACGTCGCGCGCACGTCGAGCAGCACGCGGGAGGCGCCCTGCTTCTGGAGATCGGCAATTGCGCGCGACACCTGGCCGGCGGTGTCCTTCGTGAACGCGGGAATCCGGACCAGCGCCACGTCGCGCTCGACCAGCCTGCCCGTGACCGCCGCCGGCGGCAGCTTCTGCCTGGTGAGCATCACCTCGTGAGGTTCGGCCGCGCTCCCCCTCAGCACGAGCAGCTTCACGGTCGAGCCCGCCGGGCCGCGGAGCAGCCGGCGACCTTCGAAGGCCGAGAGATCGCGGGTCGGCTTGCCGTCGATCATGCGGAGGTAGTCGCCCGTACGCAGGCCGGCGCCGGCGGCCGGGGATCCGTCGCGCACCGAGACCACGCGAAGGTAGTACTGCCGCACGATGTCGATGCCGGTGTCGCCTTCCGGCAGCGGCCCGCCCTTCGCGGCCTGTGCCACCTGGTCGGGCGTGAGCCACGCGCTGTCGGCGTCCAGGCCCTCGGCGAGCCCGCGCATCGCGCCGTCCATCACCTTGTCGACGTTCACGTCCTCGACGTAATTGCTGGTGATCAGCGACACCACGTCCTCGAAGATCCGGAGGTGCTGGTAGCTCTCTTCCCGGGCCGATGCCTGGCCGAGGAAGCCGCCGACGAGCGCGAAGACCACCAGTGGTGTCGCGACGAGCAGGACAGCGAGGCGGGTGCGTGCATTCATGCGCGGATCAGGGAAGAACCGACCTGTTCACCGGTGCAGCCATTCTAGCGGATTGACCGGGCGCGCGTCGACGCGCAGCTCGAAGTAGACGACGCCCTCGCCCGACGGCGATCGCCCGGAGAGGCCGACGACGCCGCCGCGCTCCACGGCGGCGCCGCGCTGGACGTCCAGTTCCTGCAGGTACCCGTAGAGGCTGAAGGTGCTGCCGCCGTGATCGAGGATGACGAGCCGGCCGAGCCCGGCGAACTCGCCGGCGAAGGCGACGCGGCCTTCGTGGACCGCGCGCACCGGGGTGCCCTCCGGGGCGGCGATTTCGATGCCGTTCCTGGGGACGGCGGTGCCGAATCGTGAGGTGGCGGTGCGCCCGTAGCGGCCGACGACACGGCCCGCGGCCGGCCACGGCAGGGTGCCGCGGAACGGCGCGATCGGCAGCGCGATCGTGCCGCCGGCGGCCGGGAGGCCGTCGAGCTGCTTCTGCAGCGCCTCGTGCGCGGCCTGCAATTCGCCGGTGAGCCGTGCCGCGAGATCGCGCCGGCGGTCGAGATCGCGTACCAGCGCCTCATGGCGCGCCGCGGCCTCCGACGAGGCCACGCGCGCGGCCTCGGTGGCGGCCCTGGCGCGTGCGAGCGCCTCCCGCTGGCGGCGCAGCGCCTCGTCTTGCGCGTCGAGTTCGGCGCGCTGCGCGGAGAACGCGGCGAACTCGCGCCGGTCACGCGCGGTGACCGCGGCCAGCAGGCGTCCGGCCGCCGCCGCCTCGGCCATGGTCTCCACCATCAGCCAGCGTCGGAGATCGCCGGATGGGCCGGCTTCGTAGAGCGCGAGCAGTCGCGCCTGGATTTCGGGGCGCCTGGCATCCATCGCCCGCTGCACGGCGGCACGGCGCGCCGTCAGGCTGGCGAGATCGGCCTCGGCCGCGCCCAGCGCCGCGGCTGCGCGCGTGGCCTCGACCGCCGCGAGATCGCGCTGCAGTTCGAGCGCGCGCAACCGATCGAGCACGCCGCGCTGCTGCCCGGCCAGGGCGTCGGCCTCCCGCTGCAGCACCTGCAGCCGGTCGGCGGCGCGGCGCTCCTGCGCGCGCAACTGCTCGGCCCGGTCCGGTGTGCCCGGCGGTTGTGGCGCGGCGGGCGCTGCCGCCAGGGCGATCGCCACGGCGAGCGCCACGGCCGGCAGGCAGCGGCCGGGCCGGCGGTCAGGGCAGGAAGGCCTTGCCATCGAGATCGGCCGGCGGCGTGAGGCCGAAGTAGCGCAGGACGCTCGGTGCCACGTCGGTGATGTCGTAGCGCGGGCCGGGCAGCTTCACCGAGGAGATCAGCACGCCGGCCGTGTCGGCGAGATCGAAGCTGCCGTGATCGGCGCTCCACTTGCGCATGTTCGGGTAGATGATGCCGGCCGGCGTGCCGCCGAGCGCGGTCTGCCACGAGACGCGGTACCCGTCGCGGAATCCCACCTGCAGGTCGGACGCGTTCTGCAGGTAGGGCCCGCTGTAGACATCGTCGCGCTTGTAGACGTTCTGCACGACGCGCTCGCCGTTCTCCGGATCGGTCAGGGCGAGCAGCGCGGCGGCGAGGTCCTCGGCCAGTGCCTTCGCCTCGGCACCCGGGCTGACGATGCCCTGGCCCTCGCGGCCGCGCAGGTTGAAGTAGATCTGGCCGAGCCCCATCGCATAGGCGCGCGTGCGCGACCAGTCCACGTGCTCCCAGAACGTACCGGCTCCGAACAGGTCGAGCAGGTTCTTGTCCTGGCTCGGCCCCGACTGGCCCTTGAGCGCCAGGAAGCCCTCCTGCGCCAGCCACGTGTTGAGGTTCACCGCCTTGCGGAAGGAGTGGAAGCCGTGATCGGAGACGATCAGCACCGGCGTGGAGGGGTCGATGCGCCGGAGCACTTCGCCCACGAACTGGTCGGAACGCTGGTAGACGCGCAGGATGGCGTCCCCGTGGCGCGCGGCCAGCGCCGTGTCGTACATCGGGTGCTGCGGATCGATGAGGCGCCACATCATGTGCTGCACGCGATCGGTGGCCTCGATGACGCCGACCAGCAGGTCCCAGTTCTTCGCGTCGACGCGGTTGAGGATGACGCGCGCCCGATCGTCGAAGGCGCGGTAGAGGTCCTCCATGAACGCATCCTCGTCGAGCCGCCCCTCGTCGAGCGGCCAGGTGGCCTCGGCCCAGCCCAGCGTGCGGTAGGTGCCCAGCTGCACGGCCAGTTCCTGCGCGAAGCGCTCGGGCATCGAGATCGGCAGCGGCGGCGCCTGGGGGCGCCAGTTCACCGGCGACGCGTAGAGCTGCAGGTCGTTGCCCGCGCCGGCGACGAAGAACTGCAGCATGCCCTCGAGGCTGACGAACACGTTCACGCGGAACGTGAGCGTGACCCAGGGGCTCCACTCGCGCGCCCTGAGCGTGAGGCGGTGCCCCTGGATCTCGATGACGGCCGTGTCGCTGCCGCGCGTCCACCGGACCGCGAGCGGCACCTTCACGTCGGCCCGGGCGCCGAGGGCCGCGAGCTGGGCGCGATCGGCCTCGGTCAGGCCGGGCTTGCGGCGCAGGTCGAGCATCTGCTGCCGGACGATCGGGTTGGGCGGCCCATCGAGCGCGGTCTCGGCCACGCCATCGTCGAAGACCAGACGCTTGAGGATGCCGCCGAATTCGGTCGTGCCTTCCTCGTAGCGCGACAGATCGGTGCCGAAGTAGGAGAAGGTCCCCATCGTCCCGCGGATGTCGGGCAGTGGGAGGCCGGCGAGCATCTCGCCGTTGGGCACGTCCTCGGGCGGGTAGGTGACGGGCACCGTGAGGAGGCTGGAGCGGACGCCGGCCGCGCCGGCGGTGACCCAGAACGACGTGCCGCCACGAATCGAGAAGACCTTCGGCCTGGAGATCGGGATCCAGTCCAGCAGGAACTTCGCCGGCTCCCGCCGCACCATGCCCAGGTCGGGCAGGTAGGTCTGCGTGTCGCGGACGAGGAAGTCGTAGATGTTGTGCTTGCCCGGGTTGACGCCGGTTGCGAACGACGCCCACGCGGTGGGCGATTCGGGCGAGTGCGTGGTGCCGAGGTCGTAGAGCCCGCCGCGATCCATCAGCGCCTTCATGTTCGGCAGCTTGCCGGCCGCCGCCCACTCGCGCACCAAATCGGGATCCATACCGTCGAAGCCGAGCACGACGAGCTTCTGGGAGAAGGAGCGTGCCGGCGCGGCAGCGCGGGAGCAGGCCAGCGGGACGAGGGCCAGGCCCGCGGCCACGGCGCAGGCGATGGAGACTCGGCTCGGGCGGATCATCGCGTTCTGGAACCTTTCGGGCGGGCAACCGGCAAGAGTGTAGCGCAGGCGCGCTGGCGCAGGCCGCCGTCGGACCCGGCCTCGTGCTACGCTCGCCGGCGTGAGACTGGTGGCCTTCGACGTCGGATCCAAGCGGACGGGCGTTGCCGTGAGTGACGCTTCAGGCACGCTGGCGCGGCCCTACCGCGTGCTCCATGGGCGCGATGCGCTGGAAGCGGCCATCGCCCTGATCCGCGAACTCGACGAGGACGGCGTTGCGCTGATCGTGGTCGGATTGCCGAAGCGGCTCGATGGCGGCGAGACGCAGGCGACACCAGCCGCCCGCGCCTTCGGTCAGGCGCTGGCCGCGCGCTGCGGCGTGCCGGTGGTGTTCGAGGACGAGCGGCTGACGAGCGTCGAGGCCGAGGCACGGCTGGCCGAACTCGAACCCGACTGGCGCGCGCGCAAGAAGAAGATCGACGCGGCAGCCGCTGCCGTCATCCTCCAGGACGTGCTGGATCGGCGCGCGGCGACGGCCCTCCGACAGGTGATCGATGCCGGGAGCCGCTGAGCACGTTCGTCGGCTGCGCGAGGTCCGCCGGTGAGGTGGCTGCGACGCCTCCTGCTGCTGGCCGTGGTGGTGGCGGCGGGGGCAGCGGCCGCCTGGTGGGAGGCGGATCGCCGCCTGTCGACGCCGTTCCGCGCCTTCGAGGGCGAGGAGGTGTTCGTCGACATCGCGCCGGGGACCGGTGTGCGGGCGATTGGCCGGCGGCTGGTCCAGGCCGGCGTCGTCGCCGACGAGTGGACGTTCCGCCTGGCGGCATGGCGGTACGGCCGCGAGCGCGCGCTCAAGGCGGGAGAGTACCGGTTCAGCGAGGCTGCCACCCCGCGTGAAGTGATCGATCGACTGGCGCGCGGCGACGTGTTCCTGCGACCGATTACCTTCCCGGAAGGGCTCACGATCGCGGAGATGGCCGTGATCTTCGAGCAGCGCGGATTCGGATCGGCCGCATCGTTCCGGGCTGCGGCCGCCGATCCAGCGGCCATGCTCGATCTCGACCCGCGCGCGGGCGATCTCGAGGGGTACCTGTTCCCCGACACCTATGCGTTGCCGCGCAGCGCCAGCGCCGCCGACCTGGTGGGCCTGATGGTGCGGCAGTTCCGCAAGGCGTTCGAGCCGCGGTGGGCCGTGCGCGGAGCCGATTACACGCGATCCGTGCGCGAGACGGTGACGCTCGCCTCACTCGTGGAGAAGGAGACCGCGCGGCCCGACGAGCGCCCGATCGTGGCCGGCGTCTATGCCAGCCGGCTGCGCATCGGCATGGGGCTGCAGTGCGATCCGACCGTGATTTACGCGCTGATGCGGGCCGGTCAGTGGAACGGCAACATCACCCGCGCGGGGCTGCAGATCGATTCGCCCTACAACACGTATCGCTACGCCGGACTGCCGCCGGGCCCGATTGCCGCGCCCGGGCTGGGCGCCATCGAGGCCGCGCTGGCGCCGGCCGCGGTGCCCTATCTCTACTTCGTGAGCCGCAACGATGGCTCGCACGTGTTCGCCTCGTCGCTGCCGGAGCACAACCGCAACGTGGAGCAGTACCAGATTCGGTACTTCCGCGAGCGGCGCGCCCGCGAGCGGGCCGGGGCCCGCTGACGGCGTCCCGGCGCCCGGGTGCCGTCACCCGCGCATGCGTCCCCGGTCGCCTCGGGCGCGCCGCCCGGGCCGAGCCGGTGTGCTACCTTGGCGGGCATTCTCCAATGGCGCAACAGCCCGGCTCCGCCGACCTGGGGTACCGCGGGTGAGTCACCACGACTGGCGTCCGCTGCGTCTCTGGTCGCCTGCGCGGTTCCGGCAGCCCGGCCCCTTCGACGGCGTCGCGCTCGTGGTGGTGGCACTGGTCGTGGTCGTGCTGTTCATCGACGAACCGCACGTGCTGCCGCGAACCAGCGCGACGCTCGATCTCGCGCCGGTGATGCTGCCGCTCTACGCCGCGTACTCGGGCCTGCGCATGCTGGCGGCCTACGTGCTCTCGCTGGGGTTCGCGTTGAGCGCGGGCTACTGGGCTTCGGCCTCGCCTCGGGACCGGCGCCTCATCCTTCCCGCCCTCGACGTGCTGCAGGCCGTGCCGATCCTCGGGTTCTTTCCGGCCGCCGTGTTCTTCTTCATCAGGCTGGCCCACGGCCGCGCGATCGGCGTGGAGGCGGCCGCCGTGTTCCTGATCTTCACGAGCCAGGCGTGGAACCTCGCCTTCAGTGCCTACGAATCGCTGACGACCATTCCCAAAGACCTGCGAACGGCCGTCCGCCTCAGCGGGGCCGACGGCTCCGTGCTGTGGCGGCGCCTCCTGCTGCCGGCCTGCGTGCCGCGGATGGTCTACAACAGCATGCTGTCGTGGGCCGGAGGCTGGTACTTCCTGATCGCGAGCGAGATCATCGCCATCGGACAGGGGACCTGGATCCTGCCGGGGCTGGGCAGTTACATCGGACAGGCGATCGCGCGGGGCCGGGCGCCGCTGGCCGTGGCGGGGCTGGCGATGCTGGTCGCCGTGATCGTGTCGATGCACCTCTTCGTCTGGAGCCCGCTGGAGGCCTGGGCGGGCCGCTTCCGCTACGAGACGAGCGGCGCCGGCGAAGCCGCGGTGCCGCTGGTGCGGGTCCTGGCCGGAAAGGCGCCATGGGTTCGCCGGGCGCTCGCCGCCACCGGGCAGGCCGCCGCGAGCGGGCTGGGGATGGCGCTGGTGGCGGTGGCGCACGCGCTCTCCGGACAGTGGATGCGCGTGGTCGGCTGGCTGGCTGCCGCCGGAGCAGCCTCCGTGCTCGTGTACGGGGCGGTCGCCATCGTCGAGGTCCTGCTGCGGCCGCTGCCACCCGAGGCCCTGACGATTCCGACCGCCCTCGGATTCAGTTTCCTGCGTCTGCTGGCGGCCTACGCCATCTCCCTGGCCTGGACCGTGCCGCTGGCCGCGTGGGTGAGCCGCTCGGCCCGCCGTGTCGAGCTGGTGATGCCGCCCGTGCAGGTGCTCGCCAGCATCCCAGCCACCGCGTTCTTCCCTCTGCTGGTGGCCGGCGTCCTGCGATTCGGCCTCGACCTCAACGTCTCGGCCATCCTGCTCGTGCTGACGGGCATGCAGTGGTACCTCCTCTTCAACCTCGTGGCGGCGGCGCAGGGATTGCCGGAGGACCTGCGCGAACTGGCACGGATGACCGAGGCGCGTGGCCTCGTGTACCTGCGCCGCTTCTTCCTGCCCGCGGCCCTGCCCAGCCTCATCACCGGCAGCATCACCGCATGGGGCGGCGGCTGGAACGCGCTCGTGCTGGCGGAATCGGTCACCGCCGACGGTCGTACGTGGTCGGTCGACGGCATCGGGACGCTGCTGGACGAGGCGACCTACGTGCGCGGCGACCTGCAGATGATCGTGCTGGTGATCGTCGCGATGGTCGGCGCCGTCCTGCTGCTGAACCGCGCCGTCTGGCGCCCCCTCTACGGCCGGGCGTCCGTGAGATACCGCCTCGATGGCTGAGCCGCTGGTTTCGCTGATCGGCGCCGGCCGGAGCTTCGACGGTGTCGAGGTCGTCCACGACGTGACCTTCGACGTGTTCGATGGAGAGATGCTGGCGTTGATTGGCCCCTCGGGCGCGGGGAAGTCGACGCTGCTGCGGATGATCGCGGGACTGATTCCGCCTTCGTCCGGCGAGGTGAGGAGCGGGGGACGGGTGCTGACCGGCCTCAATCCCGATACGGCCATGGTCTTCCAGAGCTTCGCGCTGCTGCCGTGGCTGAACGCGGCCGACAACGTCGCGTTGCCGCTCGAGGCCCGCGGCGTCCCCGCGGCCGAGCGGTTGCGCCAGGCTGCGCACCTTCTCGATCTCGTCGGCCTGGGCGGTCACGCCCGCGCCTACCCGCGCGAGCTGTCGGGGGGCATGCGCCAGCGGGTGGGACTGGCCCGCGCGCTGTGCCAGGCACCACGCGTCCTCCTGCTCGACGAGCCGTTCTCGGCGCTCGACGTGCTGACCGCCCACACGCTGCGCGATCAGGTCGTCGATCTGCTGCACGAGGCCGCCATCCCCACGCGGACCGCGGTGATGGTGACGCACTCGGTCGAAGAGGCGGCCTACATGGCGGACCGCGTGGTCGCGCTGCGCGCGAACCCGGGGCGGGTGGTCGACGTGGTGACGGTGGATGCGCCCCGGCCCAGGCGCTGGGGCGCGCCCGAACTCGTCCCGTTCGTGGATCGCCTCTACGCGCTGATGACCTGAGGAGGAGACCGATGACCGCCCAGCTGCTGCCGCACGTTCCGTTGGGTGGGCTGTTCGGATTGCTCGAGATCATGGCGGCCTCGCCCGGACCCGGCGACGTGTACCGGCTGGCGGGCCGGCTGCACCTCCGGCTCGACAAGCTGCAGCCACTGCTCGAGGCGGCCCGACTGCTCGGGTGGGCCCACGTCGAACACGGCGACTACCAGTTGACCGACGAGGGGCGGCGTGTGGCCGCCGCCGGCGTTGCGGAACGGAAGCAGCAGTTCCGGGCGCGCATCGCCGGGCTGCCGCTGATCGCCGGCATCCTGAAGGCGCTCGCCCCCGGCGCCGCCGTGTCGCGCCAGGCCGTACTCGACACGCTGGCATCGACCGTCCCGGCGCCCGAAGCGCAACGGCAGGTGGATACCGCCGTGAACTGGGGACGCTGGGCGCAACTGTTCGACTACGACGCCGACGCCGGGCACTTCCTTCCCGTGACCCACGGCCGGAGGGCCCGATCGTGACGGGGCGCTGGCCGACGGCTGCCGCCGATCGATGGTGTCTGCCGCCGCTTGCGGCTCGAGACGTCGCCCGTCCTGCAAGCGGCCGATCCGGGCGGTGGTCGCCTCAGCGCGCAGCCCATTTCAGCTTGCGCCGCAGCACCTCGAAGTAGCTGCGCGTGGCGGCGCGGACCAGGCGGATCGGGTGCGGCGCGCGCGCGATGGTCACCGTGTCGGCTGGTGAGAGCGGACAGCCGTCGTGACCATCGAAGGTGACGAAGACCTCGCGCGGTTCGTCGTCGACGATGTGGCGGATCGAGACGACGGAACTCGAGGGCACCACCACGGGCCGGTTCGTCAGCGTGTGCGGCGCAATCGGCGTGATCACGAATGCGGGAACCTCCGGGTGCACGATGGGCCCGCCGGCCGAGAGGTTGTAGGCGGTCGAGCCGGTGGGGGTGGCGAGGATGAGGCCGTCGGCCTTGAAGTTGGCGACGTATTCCTCGTCGACCGACACCGCGAGGTCGATGATGCGCGACATCGCGCCCTTGGTGACCACGACCTCGTTCAGGACGATGCGTGCCAGCGGCGCGCGTCCGTCGGCATGCGACACCACGGCGCGCAGCAGGCCGCGTTCGTCGTAGCCGGCGTGGCCTTCGACGACGGATTCCAGCGACGAATAGAGTTCGGGCAGCGTGATCTCGGTGAGAAAGCCGAGGCTGCCGAAGTTCACGCCGAGGATCGGCACCGGCGCGGCGGCCATCGCGATGCGATCGGCCATGCCGAGCAGCGTGCCATCGCCTCCCAGCACGAGCATGAGGTCCACCTCGCGCGGCAGATCCTCGCGCGAGGCGCGTGGCCAGGCGCGGCCGCTGGCGCCGAGCTGCGCCGTCTCGGTTTCGAAGATCGGCGACAGGCCCCGCAGCACGAGCCAGTCGGCGATGTCGTCGAGCAGGCTCGCGGCCTCGTGCAGGTGGCGCTTGGCGACGATGCCGACGCGGCGGACCCGGGCGTGGGTCTGAGTTGCGCTCATGATGGGCCTCCCCTCCACCGGAGGTGGACCAGGAACTCGCGATTGCCCTCGGCGCCGGTCACGGGCGACTCGCACCGGCCCGCCACCTCGAAACCCAGGGCGCGCGCCGCGGCCGACACCTCGTCGACCACGCGCGCGTGGGCGGCCGGATCGGTGACGAGGCCGCCCTTGCCGACCTCGGCGCGCCCGACCTCGAACTGCGGCTTGACCAGCGCCACGACGTTGGCGCGGGGCGTGAGCCACCGGCCCAGTGCCGGGACGATCAGCCGCAGCGAGATGAACGAGACGTCGATGGTGACCAGATCGAACGTCCGCGCATCGTCGGGCAGGTCGGCGGCCCCCAGCGTCCGGGCGTTCACGCCCTCGCGTACGTCCACGCGCGGGTCGGAGCGCAGCCGCCAGTCCAGCTGATTGTGTCCCACGTCGAGGGCGACGACGCGCCGTGCGCCGCGCCGCAGCAGGACGTCGGTGAACCCTCCGGTGGAGGCGCCCACGTCGAGCGCGACCGCGTCGCGACAGTCGATGCCGAACGTGTCGAGCGCGTGGGCCAGCTTGAGGCCGCCGCGGCTGACGTAAGGGTGATCGGGTGTGGCGAGCCGAATCTCGGCATCGTCGGGCACCAGCGTTCCGGCCTTGGAGACCACGAGGGTCCCGACGCGGACCTGGCCGGCCAGGATCAGCGCGCGGGCGCGGTCGCGCGACGCCGCCAGGCCGCGGGCCACCAGCAGCGCGTCGAGACGGATGCGGGGCACGGCGCTACCGGCCACCGGCCCGGGATGCGCGGCGGGGGAACGTGCCGCGTGCGGTGTCCATCGTCTCGGGATCCGTCGTCGCCAGATCCATGGCCGTCTTTCCGTGTGGGACGTGCCGGTTGGCCGCGACGACGCGTCATCGGTTCCGCTGGACCACCCAGCGGGCGATGTCCGGCAGGTAGCCCGAGAGGCCGGCGCCCTCGAGCGCGGCCAGCGCCCGCGCGAGGGCGGCGTCGGCGAGGCGGCGCGCCCCGGCGAGCCCGAACAGTGCCGGATAGGTCGGCTTCTGGGCGGCGGCGTCCTTGCCGGCGGTCTTGCCGAGCTCGTCGGAGGTCGCCTCCACGTCGAGAATGTCGTCGACGATCTGGAACGCGAGGCCGAGATCTTCCGCGTAGCGTGCGATGGCGGCGATTCGTGCCTCGGTGGCCCCCGCCATGACGGCGCCCGCGACGGCCGCGGCCCGGATGAGCGCGCCGGTCTTCCGCGCGTGCATGGCCTGCAGGCCGGCCGCGTCCAGCGGCGCATGCGACTCACCGTGTGTCGGGCGCACCTGTCCGGCCGCGGCGAGATCGACCGCCTGGCCGCCGACCATGCCGGCGGCTCCGGCCGCTTCGGCGATCACGGCCAGGGTGCGCAGTTTGCGCGCGATCATGCCCGGATCCGACGAGGCGGGCTCGCGCGCGAGCAGGCCGAACGCCTCCGTGAGCAGGCCGTCGCCCGCGAGGATCGCCAGGCCGTCACCGTAGACCACGTGCGCCGTCGGTCTTCCCCTCCGCAGCGAATCGTCGTCCATGGCGGGCAGGTCGTCGTGGACGAGCGAGTAGGTGTGGATCCATTCGAGCGCGCAGGCAGCCGGGAGGGCGAACTCGATGTCGGAGGGAGTGGCCGCCACCGCCTCGGCCGCGGCCAGCGTGAGCGCGGGCCGGAAGCGCTTGCCGCCGGCGAGCAGGCTGTATCGCATGGCGGCCGAGAGCACGGGCGGAACCGCGGGTGGAGCCGGCAGGTAGCGATCCAGTGCGTCCTCGACGAGCTCACGGCGATGCTCGAGCCAGGCATCGAGCGACAGGGTCGAGTCCACCCTCATCATTCGCCCTCGCCCGGGATGCCCTCGGTGAGCGCAGATGGCGCCGGGCGCAGGTTGCCGCGGTCGTCGAGGACCTCGATGCGCCGTTCGGCATCCTCGAGGCGGCCATGGCAGTACCGCGAGAGCTGCACGCCGCGCTCGTAGAGTTCGAGTGCCCGTTCCAGCGGCAGTTCACCTTCCTCGAGCGTCTGCACGATCTGCTCGAGTTCGGCGATGGCGGATTCGAAGTCCTTCGGGGAGGTGTCCATCGATGCTCTCCGCGAATCAGGCGCGGGCCCGCGCTCAGGGAGCGCCGGTGCCCGTCACCACGCAGTCTAGCGTGCCCTCGGCCAGGCGGACGTGCACGCCGCGGCCGAGCAGCGCCGGATCGGCCCGGCGCAGGACGGCCGTGCGTGTCTCGTCCCAGCAGAGCGCGTACCCGCGGCCGAGCACGGCCAGCGGGCTCAGCGCGCCGAGCCGGGCGGCACGCTCGGCGAGGATGGCGCGCTGGTGCACGACGATCTGGCGGGCGGCCGCACCCACCCGGGCATCGGCCCGGGCCAGTCGGGCGGCTGCCGCGGCCAGCCGCCGGCGCGGGGCGGCCGCTTCGAGCCTTGCGCCGAGCGTCTCCCGGATGCGCGCGCGACGAGCGCGCAGGCTCGTCACGGCACGCCTGGCGCGCGCCTCCAGATCGTGAGCGTCCCGACGGGCGTTGGCTACCCGGAGCGGCACGCGCGCGAGGGCGCCGCGAGTCTGCAGGCGGTGCGTGCGCTGGCGGCCCAGATCGAGGCGCCGCCGCAGGGCGAGCGCCGCCCTCCGGTGCAGCCGGTCGAGGCGGTTGAGGAAGTCGGTGCGGGCCGCCACGACGAGTTCGGCCGCGTTGGAGGGCGTCGCGGCCCGCACGTCGGCCACGAAGTCGGCGATCGTGACGTCGGTCTGGTGCCCGACCCCCGAGATGACGGGCACCGGGCAGGCGGCGATGTCGCGCGCCAGCGCCTCATCGTTGAACGCCCAGAGGTCCTCGATGGAACCGCCCCCGCGACAGAGGATGACGACATCGACGCCGGGCACGGCGATCAGGCGCGCGAGCGCGCGGCGGAGGTCGGCGGCGGCGCCCTCGCCCTGCACGCGCGTGTCGCGCAGCACCACCGACGCGTTGGGGACGCGGTGCAGCAGCACTTTCAGCACGTCGCGCACGGCGGCGCCGTCGAGCGAGCTGACCACGCCGATGCGCCGCGGCAGCATCGGCAGCGGCCGCTTGCGTCCGGCGTCGAACAGGCCCTCGGCCTCGAGCCTGCGCTTGAGCGCCTCGTAGGCGGCCTGCAGCGCGCCCAGCCCCTGCGGTTCGAGGAACTCGCAGACCAGCTGATACTCGCCGCGCCTGTCGTAGATCGACAGCCGCCCGCGCGCGAGCAGGCGCTGGCCGTCGGCGGGGCGGAACTTGAGGCGGCGGACCGCCGAGGCGAACATCACGCCGCGCAACTGCGCCGTGGCGTCCTTGAGCGTGAAGTAGAGATGGCCGCCGAAGGTCTTGCAGTTGGAGATCTCGCCTTCGACCCACACCTCGAAGAAACGCTCCTCGATGAGGGCGCGCAGCGCGGCGGTCAGCGCGCTCACCGTGTAAGGGCGGCGCGGCTCGGGCGGCGTGGGCCCCGACGGATCCTCGGGGAGAGCATCGAAGAGCGAAGGCATCGGCGATCGGCTCTCGCGAACCTCGTGTCGGATCAGGGCCACCCGGCGACATCGGCCGCCGTCACCGTCACCCGCGCAATCGACAGCGCGCGGCCGCTGGCGCGATCGATGTCGACGCGCACCGCGTTGAGGCGGACGTCGCCCGTCGCGGTGTCGAACTTCGTGGGCAGCCCGTGGAGGAACCGCGCGATGGCCGCCGTCTTGTCGACGCCAATCACCGAGTCGTGCGGCCCCGTCATGCCGACGTCGGTGATCGCCGCCGTCCCCCCGGGCAGCACGCGCTCGTCGGCCGTCATCACGTGGGTGTGCGTGCCGGCCACCAGCGAAGCCCGTCCGTCGAGGTGCCAGGCCAGGGCGATCTTCTCCGAGGTCACTTCCGCGTGGAAGTCGACGATCGCGATCGCGGCCTCGCCGCGCACGCGGGCGAGCGCATCGTCCAGGGCGCGGAACGGATCGTCGACGAGCGGCATGTGCACGCGGCCCATCGCGTTGAGGACCGCCACCGGCGTGCCGTCGGGCGCGGTCCAGACACCCTCGCCGCGACCCGGGGCGCCCGGAGGATAGTTCAGCGGGCGCAGCAGGCGCGGCTCGCGCGCGACGTAGTCGAGCGCTTCCTTCTTGTCCCACACGTGATTGCCGGTCGTCATCACGTGCACGCCACTGGCGAGAATGGCCTCGGCCGTCTCACGCGTGATGCCGAACCCGCCGGCGGCGTTCTCGACGTTGGCGACCACGAAGTCGATGGCCTCGCGCGCGACCAGGCGGGGCAACGCCTGACGCAGGATGTCGCGACCGGGCTTGCCGACGATGTCGCCGACCAGCAGCAGGCGAAACGGCAGGCTGGAGGTCACGCCGGCGCGTCCACCGGCACGTGGAACTCGTGACCACGCCGATCGGCGATGCGCGGGACCGTGATCCGCAGGACCCCGTCGGTCAGCCTGGCGCGGACGCGACGCGCGTCCACGGCGGTCTCGAAGCGGACCACGCGCGCAAACCGCCCGAACCCGCGCTCGATGAGATGGAACGCCGCGCCGTCGCGGCACCCGCACTCGGGCGACGTCTTCTCGCCGGCGATCAGCAGCGTGCCGTGCTTGAGGACCACGCGCAGCGCCGACGGGCTCACCCCGGGGAGGTCGATGAGGACCTCGATGACGGCGGCGTGCTCGACCACGTCGAGCGGCGGGGTGTGAACGGCCCCGGAATGCGGTGCCGACCGGCCGGCGCGCCTGTCGAGATCATCGAACAGCCGATCGAAGTCGGCGGCAAGGTCTTCGGCCTCAGAGAAGACGAACATGGGTTCAGCCGTGCGGTGATGGAGGATCCGGCACGCCGGGACATCATCGCACAACCAGCCCTGGGGGCGGGATTGCGGCGGGGAATCAGGGGGAGCCCCGCCGGCGTGAGAGAGCAGGCCGGAGCCGGCGGTTGACGAAGGGAGACGTGTCAGCGTTGGGAATATGAGTGCGCGTGCATCAGATTTCCTGCTTGACAAAAACTAATACCGTGTTAGACTTGGTTTCGTTCGGGGTGTCATTCCCCCGGGCGTGAGATCCGACAGACACGAGAAGGAGGTCACCAATGGCCATTGTCAGATTCGATCCGTTCCGCGAGCTCGCGGCCATGCAGGACCGCATCAACCGCATCTTCGGCGACCAGTACCGTCGTGGCGAGGACGACCTGTTCATGCGGGGCGACTGGGCGCCGCCCGTGGACATCTTCGAGAACGACCAGCACGAGGTCGTCATCAAGGCCGAACTGCCGGGCATGAAGAAGGAGGACATCGACCTCCGGCTCGAGAACGGCACGCTCACCATCCGGGGCGAGCGCAAGCGGGCCACGGAGACCAAGGAGGAGAACTACCACCGCGTGGAGCGTGCCTATGGCGCGTTCAGCCGGTCGTTCTCCCTGCCCAACAGCGTGGACGCCGGCCGGGTGTCGGCCGAGTATCGTGACGGGGTGCTCACGGTGACGCTCCCGCCGCGTGAGGAAGCCAAGCCGCGCCAGATCCAGGTCCAGGTCAACGGCTGATCTTTCGCGCGCGCCGGGCCGGCCACTGCCGGCGGCCGGTCCGGCGCACTTGCGGGCACTCGCCGCGCTCGATACTCTGTAGGGCGGTATGTCGACTGAGATTCCGGATTCCGTTCCCGACGCTGGCGAGCCGCAGCCCGAGCCGGTCCGTGTGCCGCCCATCGAGAATCGCTTCCTGTTCGTCGATGTCGCGGCGCAGCGGGCCAAGCAGCTTCGCCGTGGCGCCCGCCCGCGACTGACCGACGAACACGTGATGCCGTTCAAGCTCGAACGCATCGCGATGTCCGAGGTCGAGCACGGCTTGATCGAGTACACCACGGCGCCGGTGAAGAACTCGGCCGAGGGCGTGCCCGGCGCCGCCGGGTAGGCGCCAGTCACGTCCAGGGGAGGGCACGTGGAAGGTCTGTTGCTGGGAGCGGCTGCGGCCGTCGTGTTCCTGCTCGCGCTGCTGATCGGCGTGTGTGTCGTGCTGGGCATTCCCAAGCTGCGCCGGACCACCCGCAAGGGGTTTACCCGCAGCCTCGACGAACTCGTGGGTGACGAATACGCCGCGACGTACCTGCCACCCGACGCGCCGCGCGGCCAGGTCGATCAGTTGCAGGTCCCGGGTCGCTGACGACCTCGTCGTCCCGCGCGGGAACTTCCGAACCCGCACGAGCGTCACACGCCGGCAGGTCTGCCGGCCCCTCGAGTGGCGACACGCATCGATCTTCCGCTGGCTGGGTCGGGGGGCCTCCCGCTCGGGAGAGAGACAGCCATGACCGGACTCCTGGCGCTCGGTGCGTTGCTGGTGGCGGGCGTGATGCTCTGCACGGTGCTCGCCTTCGTGTTCGCCGTCCTCAAGCTGGTGTTCTGGGCGGTGCTCCTGCCGCTGCGCTTCGCCTTCAAGCTGCTGCTGCTCCCGCTGCTCATCCTCAAGTGGGTCGTCGCTTTTCTGCTGGCTGGTCTGCTTGCCCCGTTGCTCGTCGTGGCCCTGCTGGCCGGCGGCGCGGTCGTGCTGCTGGGCGCACTCGTGCCGCTGCTGCCCGTGTTCTTCCTGATCTTCGTGGTGTGGGCGCTGTTCCGGCTCGGCCGGCGGCCCGCGGTGGCGTAGCCGGCCGTGCGCGGTCCGGGTTCGACGCGGCGCCCCCGCCAGGGCTGGCGAGGCGTCACCTCCGACCAGCCAATCCGCGAGGTCGACCCTCGCGCACCGGTCCCGGCTGTCTGGGTCGCTCCTCCGGCGGCCGGTCGTCCTGACGGCCGGGAGGGGCGCGGCTCACGCGCAGCGCAACCCGACCGTCACGACTCCTGTTGGGAGGGAGCCGTCCGCGCCCACGGCGTGACCCGCTCGTAAGCGTCGGCCGCCCGCAGCAGTGTCTGCTCGCCGAAGGCCGGCGCCAGCAGTTGCAGTCCGATCGGCAGCTTCTCTTCGACGCCGAACCCGCACGGCACGCTGATGCTCGGGATGCCCGCCAGGTTGGCGCTCACCGTGAACACATCGGTCAGGTACATCTGCAGGGGATCGTCGATGCGTTCGCCGAGGCGGAACGCCACGGTCGCCGTCGTCGGCATGGCCACGAGGTCGACCGCGTCGAACGCGGCCTCGTAATCGTGACGGATCAGCGTCCGCACCTTCTGCGCGCGGAGGTAGAAGGCGTCGTAGTAGCCGGCGCTCAGCACGTAGGTGCCGAGCATGATGCGGCGCTTGACTTCCGCGCCGAACCCCTGCTCCCGTGTCTGGTCGTACATGGTCGCGAGATCGGCGTCGCGGCCGACGGCGGCGCGGACGCCGTAGCGCACCCCGTCGTAGCGGGCGAGGTTGGAACTGGCCTCGGCGGTGGCGACCAGGTAATAGACGGGAATCGCGTAGCGCGTGTGGGGCAGGACGATGTCGCGGATCTCGGCGCCCAGGCCCGCGAGGACCTCGACGGCCGCGTCGAACGCGAGGCGCACGGCCTGGTCCACGCCCTCTGCCAGCAGCGCCCTCGGCACGCCCACGCGCAGGCCGCGGATGTCGCCGGTGAGCGCGGCGGCGAAGTCCGGCGCCGGCGCCGACGACGAGGTGGCGTCGAGCGGGTCGGCGCCCGCGATGGTCTGCAGCAGCAGCGCCGCATCGGCGACGGATCGGCTGAGCGGTCCGATCTGGTCGAGCGAGGAGCCGAAGGCGAGCAGGCCGTAGCGGGACACGCGCCCATAGGTGGGCTTGAGGCCGACGATGCCACAGAAGCCCGCGGGCTGGCGCACGGATCCGCCAGTGTCGGATCCGAGGGCCACCGGCACCATGCGTGCCGCCACCGCCGCCGCCGAGCCTCCGCTCGATCCACCCGGACAGCGCTCCGGATCCCACGGATTCCGGGTCGGGAAGAAGGCGGAGTTCTCCGTGGAGGACCCCATGGCGAACTCATCGCAGTTGGTCTTGCCGATGACGATGGCGCCGGCGGCCTCGAGCCGGGAGACGGCCGTGGCGTCGTACGGGGACACGTAGCCTTCGAGCATGCGCGATCCGGCGGTGGTGGGCAGCCGGCGCGTGCAGATGTTGTCCTTGACGGCCACGGGGACGCCGGCCAGCGGCAGCGACGACTTGTCAGCCCTCAGGTCGAGTCGCGTCGCGCGCTGAAGAGCGCCATCGACATCCAGTGAGAGGAAGGCGCGCACCTTCGGGTCGAGCGTCGCGATCCGCTGGAAGCAGGCCTCGCACACTTCGCGCGCCGAGGCGCGGCCGGCGGCGATCGCCTCGCGCACCTCGGCGGCCGTCCATGTGGCGCTCATCCAATCACCTTCGGCACCCGGAAGAACCCGGATTCGACTGCCGCGTCGGGGGCGGCCGAGAGCACCCGATCGCGGGACAGCGGCGGCAGGGGGTCGTCGGCCCGCAGGCGTCCCTCGGGCACCAGCGTGTGAGTGGTGGGTGGCACGTCGCGCGTGTCGGCGTCCTGCACCTGCCTGGCGTAGGCCAGGATGGAGGCGATCTGGCGCGCGAAGCGCTCGCGCTCCCCGGGGGACAACGCCAGGTGCGCCAGCGCGGCGATGTGGTCCACCTCGGTGAGCGTGAGTGGGTCGGCCATCGCCGAAGATGCTACTACAGCGTCATCGCGGGTCGGCCGCGGCGGTGGGGCGCTGCCGGGTGAAGCGCCGATTACAATAGGCGGATGCGCCGTCACGCCGTGTCCGTCGCGCTCGTCCTGTTCGTCTCCGCCCTGCCGGTCCCCCTCGGTGCCTGGGGTTCCGACACGCACCGCGAGCTGACCGGCCTCGCGATCTCGCTGCTGCCCGACGGATTGCGGCCGTTCTTCGAGAGCCGGCGCGCGTTCGTCGTCGAGCACTCGGTGGATCCCGATCTCTGGCGGCTGGCTGGTTTCGACGAGGAGGCGCCGCGTCACTTCCTCGACATGGATGGCTACGGCGCGCCGCCGTTTCCCGGCCTCCCCCACGAGTACGACATGGCGGTGCAGCGCTACGGCCGCGAGTTCGTCCAGCGGAACGGCCAGCTGCCGTGGCGCCTGACGGAGATCTACGGCAATCTGGTGCGTGCCTTCGAGGACGTGAAGAAGGGCGTCTCGCCTTACGCGCTCGAGAACGCGGCGTTCTACGCGGCGATCCTGGCGCACTACGTCGGCGATGCCCACGTGCCCCTGCATGCGGTCGTCAACTACGACGGACAGCTCACCGGCCAGCACGGCGTGCACTCGCGGTTCGAGAGCGAACTGCCGCGCCGCTACCGCGCGCGGCTCGAGGTGAGGCCCGAGCCGATGGCGCCCGTGACGTCGCCGCGCGACTTCGCGTTTGCGACGGCCGCGGAGAGCTTCGCGCTGGCCGGCCCGCTGCTCGACGCCGACCGCGAGGCCATCGGAGACGGCACGCTGTACGACGATGCCTATTTCGACCGCTTTTTCACCTCGGCGAAACCGGTGCTGGAGAAGCGGATGTCGCAGGCCGCGGCGGCCATCGCGGCGGTGATCGCCGGTGCGTGGGAGGCGGCCGGCAGTCCGGCGGTGCCGCTGGAGACGCCGCGACCCGTGCGCGCGCGGAGAGTGCCCGCGGCCAGGTGATCGGCGGTCCGGTGTCCCCCGTTTCGAGCCCGGCGATGGACGTCTTCCTGATCCCGGTTGCGGCCGATCGGTACGAGCCTTATTGCGAGTCGAGCGAGGTCCAGGCCGATCAGGAGGGCGAGGCGCCGCCGCGCGGGCTGCTGCGCCAGGCGTGGCGGCGATTCCAGCTGATGCTGCGCGCAGCGGAGCAGGAGCAGCGCAAGCCCGAGGCCGACCGCGACACGGCGAGCTGGACCGGACGGCTGATGGCGTGGGTGGCCGAACGCGTGGCCGAGCAGCGCCTGCTGTGGCACCTGCGCAAGGTGCACGAGGCGGCGCTCCACTTCCCGGCCGATCTGCCGGCCGGGCAGGCCGAGCGCGTCCTGCGGATCCAGTTGCGGCAGGATGCCGACCGCCACCGGCGCTGGATGTACATCGACGCGATCCTGACGGGCATCACGGGACCGCTGCTGTTCTTCGTCCCGGGTCCGAACCTGGTGGCGTACTTCTTCCTGTTCCGCGCGGTGGGTCATTACCTGTCGCAGCGCGGGGCGCGGCACGGCCTCGACGGGGTGAAGTGGATTGCCGTGCCGTCGGACCCGCTCGTGGATCTGCGCCGCGCGATCGGACTCGAGGATCCGCAGCGCAGCGAGCGCGTCCAGCACGTGGCGGCGCGGCTGCGCCTGCCGCAGCTGCCGGTGTTCGTCTCGCGCGTCGTGGTGCGCAGCGCGTGAGGCGCCGCACCGGCGCTGGCATCGCGCGCGGGCTCGCGGTATAGTCGCCGGCGTGACGCTGCTCGAGATCGCGCAACGGCTTGGCTGCCGGCTCGAGGGCGATGGCCGCCTCGAGATCACCGGCGTCGCCGCCATCGAACACGCCGGCCCCGGCGATCTCACCTTTCTCTCCAACCCGAAGTACGCGCGGGCGGTGGCCTCGACGCGCGCCTCGGCGATCATCCTCCCCGAGCAGGCGCCGGCGGCGCCCTGCGCGGTGCTCCGCTCGCCGGAGCCCTACGTGATGTTCGCGCGCGCGCTCGCGCTGCTGCGCCCGCAGCCGCCGGCCGTCGCGGGCGTGCACCGTTCGGCCGTGATCGAGGACGGGGCGTCGGTGGCCGCCGATGCGTCGGTCGGGGCCTTCGTGTTCGTGGGGGCCGGCGCCGAGATCGGGTCGCGCACGGTGCTGCACCCCTTCGTCCACGTGGGGCCGCGGGCCCGGATCGGCGCCGACTGCATCGTCCACGCGCACGTCTCGATTCGCGAGGCGGTGACGATCGGCAACCGCGTGGTCCTCCAGGACGGCGCCGTGATCGGCAGCGACGGCTTCGGCTTCGCCACGCGCGGCGACGGCACGCACGAGAAGATCCCGCAACTGGGCTCGGTGGTCATCGACGACGACGTGGAGATCGGCGCCAACTCCACGGTGGATCGGCCGCCGCTCGGTGCGACGCGGATCGGCCGCGGCACCAAGATCGACAACCTGGTGCAGGTGGCCCACGGCGTGGACGTGGGCGAGGACGTGTTCCTGGCTGCGCAGGTCGGCATTGCCGGGAGCACGCGCGTGGGGGACCGGGTGGTGCTGGCCGGCCAGGTGGGCGTGTCGGGCCACATCACGATCGGGCACGGCGCGCGCGCCACGGCGCAGACCGGCATCCCGAACTCCGTGCCGCCCGGCGCGTTCGTCTCCGGGTATCCCGCCATCGAGAACCGCGAGTGGCTGAAGGCGTCGGCGATCTTCAAGCGCCTGCCCGAGATGCGCCGGGCGCTCAACGACCTGCAGGAGCGGATCGAGCGGCTCGAAGCCGCGGCCGTCGCCTCCGCCGGACCGCCCGATCGCTGATGGGCCGGCGCGCGCTTCGCCTGGGCCTGTGGCTGGCCTGGCTGGGGTGGCCCGCCGGGGCCGTCGCGCAGGTCCCGCGGCTGCTGGCGCCGCCGCCGCAGACGGCCTTCCTCTCGCGGTTCGACTATCACCTGGCCATCGAGGCGCTCAGCGGCCGCGACCCGCAGTTCCGGTGGGACGCCGACGTCGGCGGCGAGTTCGACATCGTGGGCGGCCCGCGCGGGCGCGCCACGACCGCGTTCAACTACGAGGCCATCCTCGGCGACGAGTTCCAGCCCTTCGATCCCAACCAGGGCAACTACGCCATCGAACTGACGGGCGCCGGCCGGCGCGGCCGCATGGAGTTCGCGGGCGTCTTCCACCACACCTCGCGTCACCGGGGCGACCGGCCGAAGTGGTTCGGCATCGCCTGGAACCTGCTGGGGGCGCAGGTGACCTGGACCGACGGGCGCGCGCGTCGCACGTGGCAGGTGCAGGCCAGGGCGGCGAGGATCGTGATGAAGGACGCCGTGGATTACACCGGCGAATACAGCGCCGACGTGCTCTACGCGCAGCCGTGGCGATCGCGGCTGGCACTGGTTGGCCGCGCCTCTGGAGTGGTTCGCACCATCGACGCGAGGATCTCGGATCGCGGCGCGCAGGCCGGCGGCCGCGGCGAACTGGCGCTGCGCATCCGCGGCGCCGCCGCGGATCTCGAGGTGCACGCCGGCGTCGAGCGGCGCATCGAGGCCTCGATGCCCTACCCGCGCCCGAAGACGTGGGCGCTCGTCGGATTGCGCGTGCTCAGCCGGTAGGCCCGTCGCGCCGCGGCCGGCTGGCGTCCCGGTCGTGTGCCATAATCGCCGGATGCGCGCACTTCGACGTGTCCCGGCCGTGGCGTGCCTGCTGCTGATCGCCAGCGCGGCGCTCACCCGCGCCGACGCGACCGTCCGCCCTCCGAAATTCCATTACGAACTGCGGACGCTCGACAACGGCCTCACCGTGATCCTCTGCGAGGACCGATCGACGCCGATCGTGCACTCGCAGCTCTGGTACCACGTCGGGTCGAAGGACGAGCGCGAGGGGCGTTCGGGCTTCGCGCACCTGTTCGAGCACATGATGTTCAAGGGCTCGAAGAACCTTGGCCTCGAGGAGCACACCTCGCTGGTGGCGAGCATCGGAGGCCGCAGCAACGCCTACACCACCGAGGACGCCACGGTGTTCTGGAACACCGTTCCGTCGCACTACCTGCCGATGGTCCTCTGGATGGAAGCCGATCGCATGGCGACGCTGCGGGTGGACGAGGATCGGTTCAAGAGCGAGCGGGAGGTCGTGAAGGAAGAGCGGCGGATGCGGGTGGACAACCAGCCCTACGGCCGGCTGCAGGAGCACATCTACGCGCAGGCGTTCCGCGTGCATCCCTACCGGACGCCGACGATCGGGAGCATGGGCGATCTCGAGGCCGCCACCATCGGCGACGTGCGCGATTTCTACGAGACCTATTACGTCCCGGGCAATGCGACGCTGGTGATCGTCGGCGACTTCGACACGGCCAGCGCCCTCGATCTGGTGCAGAAGTACTTCGGACCGGTGCCGAAGGCCGCGCGGCCGCTCGCCCGCAACATCCCGCGCGAACCGCCGCAGACCGCCGAGCGGCGGGTGACGCTCTACGAGGACTGGCCGCTGCCGGTGGTCGTCGTCGCGCACCACATCACCTACGACGGGCATCCCGATTCCTATCCGCTGCACATCGCCGCGAAGGTGCTCTCCGACGGCCAGAGTTCGCGGATTCACCGCCGGCTCGTCTACCAGGATCGCCTCGCGCTGGCCGCCTTCGGGCAGTCGAACCTCATCGAGCACCCGAACCTGTTCTACACGGTGGCGATCGTGCAGCCGGGCCAGACGCCGGAGGCCGCCGCCCGTGCGCTGATCTCGGAACTCGATCGCATCAGGAACGAACCGATCGCCGACCGTGAGCTGCAACGGGCCAAGAACCAGTTCGCGCGCGACTACATCATCGGGCGCGAGTCGATCCAGCAGAAGGCCGCGCACCTCGCGCACGCCTTCGTCATGCACAACGGCGACGTGACGACAGCCGACGGCGAGTTCGACATCTTCCAGGGCATCACGAAAGAGGACGTGCAACGGGTGGCGCGCACGTATTTCACGCCGGAATCCCGGCTCGTGCTGACGATCCTGCCGCGAGCCGACGCGGCGCCGGCCACGCGTCAGCCGGAGGGGCGATAGCCATGCGCCGATCGCTCGCGACGGTGACGGCCGTGCTGGCCGTGCTGGCCTGCGCGGTGGCCGCGGCCGGCGGCCAGCAGTCCGACCGCTGGAAGGCGTGGCCGAGTTCGCGGATGCCCGGTCCCACGGCCGCGCGCGAGGTCACCTTCCCGCCCTACGAGATCCGCACGCTGGCCAACGGCCTGCGCGTCATCGTCGTCGTGCACCACGAACAGCCGGCCGTCTCGATGCGGATGATCATCGGCGCCGGCGCCGCGCAGGATCCCGCGGGCAAGGCCGGGCTCGCGACGCTGATGGCCTCGCTGCTCGATCAGGGGACGGCCACCCGGACGTCGGAGGAGATCGCCGACACGATCGACTTCGTCGGCGGCGCGCTCGGCACCGGCGCCGGCACCGACCTCTCCTACGTCAACGTGCTGGTGCTGAAGGACAGCTTCGGGCTCGCGCTCGACCTGATGTCGGACGTCGTCCGGCGGCCGGCGTTCGCGCCGGAGGAGATCGAGCGGCAGCGCCAGCAGGTGCTGTCTGCGCTCCAGGTGAACGCGCAGGATCCCGACTACGTGGCCGGGGTCGTCATCGACCGCCTCATCTACGGGTTCCATCCCTACGGCATCCCGTCCAACGGCACGCCGGAGTCGGTGGCGGCGCTCACGCGCGAGGATCTCGTCGGCTTCCACGACCGCTGGTTCGCGCCCAACAACGCGATTCTGGCCATCGTGGGCGACCTCACGCCGGAGGAAGCCTTCGCCGGCGCCGAGAAGACCTTCGGCGCGTGGCCGCGCAGGGACCTGCCGGTGACGAGCTTCCCCGACCCGCCGGAGCCCACGCGCCGCGTGGTGCTGATCGATCGCCCTGGCGCCGTCCAGACCGAAATCCGCGTGGGCAACCTCGGCATCCCCCGCAGGCATCGCGACTACGACGCGTTCAACCTCGCGGTGCGCGTGCTGGGCGGGGAGGGCGCGAACCGCCTGCAGCGCGTGCTGCGATCCGAGCGCAGCCTCACCTACGGCGCCTCGGCCGACGTGCAGTCGCTGAAGCAGGCCGGCGGGATCGTGGCCGAGACCGACACCCGCTCGGAGGCAACGGGCGAGGCGCTGCGCATCGTCATGGACGAGTTCTCGCGGCTGCAGCGGGATCCCGTCAGCGAACTGGAGCTCGGTGACGCCAAGGCCTACATGACCGGCAGCTTCCCGCTGACGATCGAGACGCCGGACGCCATCGCCATGCAGGTCCTCAACGTCCTGTTCTACGACCTGGACGTCAAGACGCTGCAGACCTACCGCGAGCGCGTGAACCGCATCACCTCTGACGACATCCAGCGCGTCGCACGCGCCTACCTGCGGCCCGGCCGCCTGTCGATCGTGCTGGTGGGAGACGCCGCGACGGTGCTGCCGCAACTCGCGCGCGCCGGCGTCTCCGACGTGGAGCGGATCCCGATCGACGAGGTCGATCTCTCATCGGCCACCCTGAGGCGGCCGCGGCGGGCCGTTGCGCCGGAGCCCTGAGCAGCGCCGCCCCCCTGGTACGACCCTTCGTGTCGAGGTGCGCATCGACGCGCTCGACGCGGAGGGCGTCGGCACGGGGCGCCTGGAGGACCGGAGGGTGACCGTGCCGGGCGTGCTGCCTGGCGAGCGCGTGGAGGTCGAACTGCGCGCCGGCACGTCGCGCGGACGGCTGTCGAGGGTGATCACGTCCTCACCATCGAGGATCGAGCCGCGCTGCGCGCACGTGCGCGAGTGCGGCGGCTGCCCGTGGCAGCACATGGCCTATGCCGAGCAACTGCGGCTGAAGCGCGCGCGGCTGCAGGCGGCGGTCGACGCCGCCGCGGGTCGCGGGCGCGTGCACGTGGGCGCGGTCGCCGCCATGCCGCACGACGGCCCCTCCGGGCCATGGGCCTTCCGTCACAAGGTGCACTTCGCGTTCGACCAGCAGCGCGAGGGCCGCCTGGTGATGGGGCACCTGCAGCCGGGCAGCCGGCGCGTGTTCGACGCCAGGGAATGCCCCGTGCACGCCACGCGGGGCAACGACGTGGCGTTTGCCGTCAAGGCGGCCCTCCAGCACGCCGGCCTTCCGGCCGGTCCGCCGCCGCGCGGCGTCGTCCGCCACGTGGTGTCGCGCGTCTCCAGGTCGTCTGGAGAGGTGGTGACGACGTTGGTCGCCGCCGGCAACCCGCCGGCGCTGCGGCGCGTGTCGCGGGAGGTGATCGAGGCCGGACGCCCCGACGGCTGGCACCTGAACCTGCACCCGCGACCCGATTCGCTGCTGTTCGGTCCGCGCACGCTGCATCTGGACGGCCGCGTGCGCCTGCGCGAGGACATCGCGGGCATCCGCTTCCTCGTCTCGCCCGCCTCGTTCTTCCAGACCAACGTCGAAGCGGCTGCGATGCTGGCGGCCGCCGTGCTCGACGCCGTGCCGTGCGAGGCCATGCGCGTGCTCGATCTCTACGCCGGCCTCGGCTTCTTCGCGCTGCCGCTTGCGCGGCGCGGGCACCGGGTGACCGCGGTGGAGGAGAGCGCCCCGGCGGTGGAGGACGGCGAGGTGAGCGCGAAGGCGAATGGAATCGGGCCCGCGCGATGCCGGTTCGTGCGCGCCCGTGCCGAGCACGCCCTCGGCCGGCTCGTCCGGCAGGCCGGCACCTTCGATGCCGTGGTGCTGGATCCGCCGCGCGCCGGAGCGGGCGCGGCCGTCATCGATCGCGTGCGCGGGATCGGGCCCGGCCGCATCGTGTACGTCTCGTGCGCTCCCGACGCGCTCGCGCGCGATCTGGCGCACCTGCTCAGCCCGCGCCAGGCGCAGGCGGGCTACCGCCTCGTGTCGGTGACGCCCTTCGACATGTTCCCCCACACGCCGCACGTGGAAGCCCTGGCGGTGCTCGCACGCGAGCCGCTTCCGGGCCGCGCCGGTGGCACGGCGTCCGGCAGTCGGCTATCCTCCGCGCGATGAGCCGCGTGATGGTGTCCTGCGGCGAGGCGTCCGGCGACCTGTACGCCGGCGCCCTCGCGAGCGCCCTGCAACGCCTGGATCCGTCGACGGAGGTGTTCGGGTTCGGCGGCGGCCGGCTCGCCGCGGCCGGCGGCGATCTCGTCGGCGACTTCCGCGGCCTCGCGGTGACCGGGCTCGTGGAGGTGCTGCGGCAGTTGCCCCGCACCTTCGCCATGTATCGCCGCCTGGTCGCGGCGGCGCGCGCGCGACGGCCCGACGTGCTGGTCGTCATCGACTATCCCGACTTCAACTTCAGGCTCGGGCGGGCCGTTCGCGCACTCGGCATCCCGGTCGTCTACTACATCAGCCCGCAAGTGTGGGCCTGGCGCACCGGCCGCCTGAAGACGATGCGCGGCTTCGTGGACCTGGTGCTGACGATCTTTCCCTTCGAGGCGTCGATCTACGAGCGCGCCGGCATCCCGGTCGAGTTCGTCGGCCATCCGCTGATCGACCTGATTCGGCCGGCGGCGCCGCGCGGCGCGTTCCTGCCGTCGCTGGGTCTCGACGCGGCCGCGCCGACCGTCGCGCTGCTGCCCGGCAGCCGCCCGAACGAAGTGCGCCAGATCCTGCCGATTCTCGTGGAGGCGTGCCCCGCCATCGCCGCGCGCGTGCCGCGCGTGCAGTTCGTCATCGCGCGCGCGCCCGGACTCGACGATCACCTGTTCGCGCCGGCCGACAGCCTCACGGGGCGCGGGCTGCGGGTGGCGCGACTGGAGCAGCGGACCGACGACGTGCTGGCCACCGCCGATGCGGCCATGACGGCCTCGGGCACCGCGACCGTGCAGGCGGCGTTGCACGGGTGTCCAATGGTGATCGTCTATCGCCTGAGCCCGATCACCTACCGGCTCGGGGTGCGATTCGTTCGGGTGGATACGTACGGTATGGTCAACCTCGTGGCGGGCCGCCGCGTGGTCACGGAACTGATCCAGGACGCGTTCACCCCGGCGGCGACCGCCGACGAGTGCGTGGCGCTGCTGGCCGACCCGGCGCGCGCCGCCCGCGTGCGGGCCGATCTCGCCGACGTGACCGCACGGCTCGGTGGGGGCGGCGCCAGCGGCAGGGCCGCGGCGGCGGTGCTGGCCATGGCGCATGGCGGCCCTGATGTCGCGCTGGCGCGCCCGGGCGGCGCCGGCGCGTTGGAGGCGCCATCGTGAAGTGGTCGTGGAAGATTGCGACGATCAGCGGCATCCCCGTCTATCTGCACGCCACCTTCCTGGCGCTGATCGCGTTCCTGCTGCTCGGCAGGCTGGCGCAGGGAGAGGGCCTGAAGGCCGCGGTGGGCGGGGCGCTGTTCGTCGTCGCGATCTTCGCGACCGTCGTGCTGCACGAGTTCGGGCACGCCTTCGCGGCGCGCCATTACGGGATCCGGACGCGCGACATCACGCTGCTGCCGATCGGCGGCATCGCGCGGCTGGAACGCCTGCCCGACGTCCCGCGACAGGAACTGTGGGTCGCGCTGGCCGGGCCCGCCGTCAACATCGTCATCGCCGCGATCGGCTGGCCCCTGGTCGTGTTCCTCGCGCTCGGTCATCCCGACATGGATCTGTGGGGCGCCACCAACACGCCGCTCGGGCAGTTCGTGATCGTCAACGTCTGGCTGGCCGGGTTCAACCTGATTCCCGCCTTCCCGATGGATGGCGGACGCGCCTTGCGCGCGCTGCTCGCCGAGCGCCTCGAGTACGTGCGCGCCACCGAGATCGCGGCGAACCTCGGGCAGGGCCTCGCGCTGGTCTTCGGCTTCCTCGGGCTGTTCTCCAACCCGTTCCTGGTCTTCATCGCCCTGTTCGTGTGGATGGGCGCTTCGGGCGAATCGGCCGCCGCGAGCGTGCGTTCGGCGATCGCCGGCATCGCGGTGTCACGCGCGATGATCACCGACTTCCACGCGCTGCGCGCCACCGATCCGCTGCAGCGCGCCGCGGAGCTCGTGATCGCCGGATCGCAGCAGCACTTCCCCGTGGTGGAGGCCGACGGCCAGGTGGTGGGCGTCCTCACGCGCGAGGTGCTCGTCCGCGCGCTCAGCGAGCACGGACTCGACGGCGCCGTGGGCGACGCGATGACGCGAAGCTTCCAGACGGCCGACGCGCGCGAACCGCTCGACCGGGCGCTCGCGCGCCTGCAACTGTGCGCCTGCCCCGTGCTGCCGGTGCTCGACAACGGCCGCCTGGTCGGGCTGGTCACCGCCGACAACATCAGCGAGTACGTGATGATCCGCGGGGCGCTCCGCCGCGCGTGAGCGGCCTCACGCCGCCGGGGCGGCGCCGGCCGTGTCCTCGATGCGGTAGCCGTGCGTGATGGCGACGGTGCCGCGCAGCATGGCGTTGACGGCGCAGTACTTCGTCTCCGACAACTCGATCGCGCGCTCGACATCGGCCGCCTTGATGTCGCGGCCACGGAGCACGAACTCCAGGTGGATGGTCGTGAACACCTGCGGGTGCGTCTCGGCCGTCTCGGCCGTCACCTCGATTCGGAAGTCGTCGAGCGCGACACGCTTCTTCTTCAGGATCGACACGACGTCGCTGCCCGTGCAGCCGCCGAGCGCGAGCAGGACGAGTTCCTTCGGCCGGATGCCGGCGTCGCTGCCGTCGAACTCCTGGGGGCCATCCATCATCACCCAGTGGTTGGAGTCGGTCTTGCCGGCGAAGGTGATGCCCTGGACCTGCTTCACGAGTGCGCGCTTGATCACGGTGAGGCTCCTGCGCCCCCGCGGGGGCGCCGCGGCGCCGGCTCGATCGCCGGGCGGCGTTCTCCCAAGGATGCAGCGGGAGGCCGGCCGTCACACGCGCGGGGCCTCGGCCCCGGACCGATAGCGGATCGGGCGGTGCGCCGCCGCCGGCCCCGGTCGAAGGCGAGTAGCATTCAGCCATGCCAGATCATCGCGCCTTCACGCGCCCTCCCGGCCCGATCCAAGCCCTGCCTCGCCTCGCGCAGGGCGCAGACGAGGTGAGCGCGTGGATCGAGGATGCCTCGCACCTCGGCGGCGGGCACGCGGCGGGCGTCGCCTGGCCCGCGACCGAGGCCGAGGTGGCGGCGCTCGTGCGCCGTTCCCCGGCCGTGCTGCCGGTCGGCGCGCAGTCGTCGGTGACGGGCGGCGCCACGCCGATGGGCGAGGTGCTCCTGTCCACGGCGCGCCTGAAGAGCATCGGTGCCGTCGTGCCCGACGCACCGGCATCTGGCCGTCCGCCGGGGCGCCGCGGGCAGGGCACCGTTAGGGTGGGCGCCGGCGTGCCGCTCGCGGATCTCGAGGCGGCGCTGAACCTCGCTGGCTGGACCTTTCCTCCGGCCCCAACGTGGACCGCCGCCACCGTCGGCGGCATCGTCGCGACCAACGCGGCGGGGCCCGCCACCTTCAAGCACGGCGTCACGCGCCAGTGGGTCGCGGGATTGACCATCGTGCTGCCGGGCGGCGACGTGCTGGCGCTGTCGCGCGGCGAGGCGGCCGCCTCACCCGCCGGCGGGATCGAGATCGTCACCGCCTCACGGCGAATCGAGGTGCCGATCGCCGGCCTGCCGTGGCCCGACGTGCCGAAGCGATCGGCGGGCTATGCGTTGACGGCGGGCATGGATCTCGTCGACCTGTTCGTGGGCGCCGAGGGCACGCTGGGCGTGGTGACCGAGGCCGTGCTGCGCGTCGAGCGCCGGAGGACGACGCGCGTGCGGGCGATGGTGCCCTGTCCGGACGAGGAGACGGCGCTGCGGTTCGTCGCGGAGTTGCGCACGCAGGCGCAGGAGACCTGGCGCAGCGGCGAGCCGTGCGGGATCGACGTCGCGGCCATCGAGCACCTCGACGCGCGATCGCTCGCGCTGGTGCGGGAGGATGGCGTCGACCGCCGCCTCCACCTCACGCTGCCTGCCGGCGCGAACCTGCTCCTGTTCGTGGATCTCGATGTTCCCATCGCGATCGGGCGTGACGAGGCGTGGACGCAGGTGCAGGCGGCCCTGGACGCGGGGGCGCCCGACGGGGCGCTGACGCGATTCTGCCGGCTCGCCGGCGACCACGGCCTGCTGGACGACGTGGAGTTGGCGTTGCCGGGGGAGGCGGCGCGCCTGGCGCAGATGGACGCCGTGCGCGAAGCGGTGCCGGCCGGGGTGAACGCGCGCGTGGCCGCCGCGCGCGCGCGGCTCGGCGACGGCATTCAGAAGACAGCGGCCGACATGATCGTGCCGTGGGATCGCTTTCCCGAGATGCTGCGTGTGTCCCACGCGCTGCTGGACGCCGCCGGGCTCGACTACGCGATCTGGGGCCACATCTCCGATGGCAACCTGCATCCGAACGTGCTGCCGCGGCGCGTCGAGGACGTGGACGCGGGAAAGGCCGCGATCCTGGATCTGGGACGCGCGGTGATTGCCATGGGCGGGTGCCCGCTCGCCGAGCACGGCGTCGGCCGGCATCCGGTGAAGAAGGCGCTGCTGCGCATGCTGCACGGCGAGGCCGGCCTGGCCGCCATGCGCGCGGTGAAGGACGCGATCGATCCCGAAGGGCGAATGTCGCCGGGAGTGCTCCTGTGAGCGCTGGGGCCGGGACGTGCGCAGCGCGGCGAGGTCCGTGTCGCGTCCTGACGCGGGGGCAGCCCGTGGCGATAGTCCGGCGGCGGAGGAGGACGCGTGCCGCGATGATGGCGCGCCGTGCGCGGTGCGCCGCGGCGGGCCGGGACGCGACCCGCCGCGCGCGGTGCGCCCGGAGGGGCTCACTTGAGCGTCTTGTCGAGTCTGCGGACGTAGTGCGCCAGGGCCTCCAGGTCCTCGGCCGACAGCTTGTTCGCGAAGCCCATCATCACGGTGCCCTTCACACCGTTCCTGATCGTGTTCTGTACCTCGGCCAGGCTGGATCCGTGTACCCATTCAGCGTCGGCGAACGACGCGTTCTTCATGGGCGAGACTCCGTTGGCGCCGTGGCAGAGCTGACAATGCGTCTTGTAGAGCGTCGCGGCATCCACCTTCGGCTGGGCCTGGAGATACGTGCCGGCGACCAATATGCCGCAGGCCGCCAGCAGCGTGCCGGCGGCCATCCACTGTCCTGCGCGTCGAGACATTCCCGTTCTCTCACCTTTCTGTCGCGCCGCCGATCCGGCTGGCAGTCCCGGCGCGGCGTCGCGACCGTCCCTCCAGCATTTCTGAAACCGCGCGGGGTTTGCAAATCGCCGTGAAGCTCAGCGTTCGCGCCGGTTCCAGCGCGCGGCGAGCACGGCGGCATCGGCCAGGTGCATCAGCAGGAGGTCGGCGCGGCGCACCGCTTCACGCACGCGATCGGCTGGTTCGCGCTCCCGGCCGCGGGCCGCCTCGACCAGGACGAGGTGGGCCGCGGCACGCACCGACGAGACGAAGGCGAGCAGGCCGTGGCCCTGGTAGGCCATCCAGTTCGCCACGCACTTCGACGCCAGGTAGCGCGCCACGGCGTCGCGCTCACCCTCGAGGCGCGGAATGGCATCGTCGATGTCGTCCCGTGACGGGGCAACCGGTGGCGTGGCGCGGCCGGGCGGCACCGTCGCCCATGCCGCACGCCAGTCCGCGAGGGCACGGCCGGCGTCGAGCGTCGCCGACCCTGCCTCCACCGCCGGTTCGCGCAACGCATCGAGGCGCGCGACGGCCGCCTCGAGCGCGCCGCTATCGGCGTGGATCCCGCGCAGGCGCGCCGCCGCTGCCGCCATCGCGGCAAGGCCCGTCGACGCCGTGACCCCCTCGCAGGCCCACGTCGCCACGCAGAACCGTTCCCAGGCCGACCAGGCGCCGAAGGACAGCATGACCCCGGGCCGCGCGAGCGGAGGCCAGTGCCCCCGGGCGTCGAGCCCCGGTTCCAGCGCGCCGGCATGCCATCCGGGAGGGTCGCGCAGGATGGCGAGCGGAGCCGCCGGACTGGCCCAGAGCAACCGGGCCGCCGTGGGGCAGTAGTGCGACAGCGTGACGTGCAGTCCGCGATCGTCGGCGAGCGCCACACGAGGGAACTGGCGGCAGGTCACCGGCAGGATCCCGTGGCCGCAGGCCTCGTGGATCGAGCAGGCCGACGGCGTCGCGTCGCGCAGGAACACGCAGGCGCCAGACGCCCGTCTGGCCAGCACCGCGATGTCGGGCGGTGGCAGATCGGGCGCCTCGTGATTCCACGCCTCGATGCCGGCGGGCGCCGCGAGGATGCCCCCCGCGATGGCGCGCGCGATTGCCGCGTGGGCAGCGGGATCGCAGGGCACGTCCCAGTCCGACGTGCAGCAGACGCCCGATCGAGCGCACCCGTAGGAGGCGTGAATCGTGAGCAGGTGAAGGGGTGACGCCGTGTTGGGAGCCACGGGCCGTGCTCGAGGTCGTCAGGGCCTGACAATCCGATGGTGCCGGAGGTGGGAATCGAACCCACACGGGGTGTAAGCCCCACCGGATTTTGAGTCCGGCGCGTCTGCCAGTTCCGCCACTCCGGCCGAATGGGATGGAGAGTATAGCGCAGCGGTGGCCACGGGCATGGGCGGCGACGCGCCCGGGCGCGACCGGGACGGCGACCGATGTCCGGCACCCAGGCAACCCGTGGCGCTCGTGCCCCCCAGCCGGCCGACGGGCATCACCACTGGCACTACCAGTGCTCTCTCAAGGGCAGGCCGCGCTCTCGGCGGCCGCGCTTTCTCGGCCGGGTGCGGGTCTTCTCGGGCTGCCACGTGGCGCTTGCAGTACGGCCTACAGACAGGGAGGTTCTCAGATCGCGACGGTGAGCAATCCGTCGAGGGCTGTCTGAACGCAGCGCGACCTGTGCTGGCGGTGCGTCGTGTTCACGGTGGTTCGGCCGATGATCGGACCCTGCGCCGCCCACCGGGGCCCGGCCCCGAGTGACGGATGTCGACGATGACCTGTCGGTCTGGGCGCCCTGTTCAAGGAATTGGAGAGCCATCCAATTCCAAGGAATCGCGCAAGTCCGGCTCTTTCAATGCCTTACGGCCTCCGCGGCGATCCGTTGGTGGATTACGGTGTGCCTGATGCCGGGAAATCGTTATAATACTGAGGTTTGCCGCAGATGATTTGCCTGCGCTGCCAGCCTTCACCGTTCTTCACACGGGGGACACGTGACATTTCAGGTCGGTGACAAGGTCATTTACCCGAATCACGGGCTCGGCGTCGTCGAGTGCATCGAGACGCGCGCCATCGCCGGAACCACATGCGGGTTCTACCGGCTGCGGATGGTGGCCAACGACACGACGGTGCTCGTGCCTGTGACCAACGTCGACGGCGTGGGGCTGCGGCCCGCCGTCGATGGCAACGAGGTCGACAAACTGTTCGGCCTGCTCAGCGACGGCCGCCTCGACAACCATCAGAACTGGAAGGGGCGCTTCAAGGACAACTCCGATCGCATGCGCTCGGGCTCGATCTACGACGTGGTGGAGGTGCTCAAGAGCCTCACGTCGCTGGCCCGCACGAAGGCGCTGTCGTTCCGCGAGAAGCGGATGCTCGATCGTGCGAGGTTCCTGGTCGTGTCGGAGATCGCCGAGGTGACGCGCGAAGCCGCCGGCGCCATCGAGTCGAAGGTGGACTCGGCCCTCGAGACGACGCTGCAGTTGCGCAGGTCGCTGGCGGCCAAGGCCGCCGTCGACGGCAACGGACATGTGGTGGGTCACGGCGCCGCGGTGCCGACGGCCGTGGCGGCCAAGACGGTCGCCATCTCGCCGGTGCTCGCGGCGGCGGCCAACAAGGGAGCTGCCAAGCCGGCCGCGCGCCGGCCGGCGGCGCGCGCCTGACGTCCCGTCATCGCTGACGAGTGCGGATGCGGGCGGGGACGTGCCCTCGCCCGCATCGGCCAGCCACCGAACCGCCGTGCTGGTTCTCGTCGCTGCCTGGCTCCGCACGCTGGCGGCCTACTTCCTCGTTTCGCTCTACATCCTGACGGTCGGCCCTCCGGGCATCGTCACGGCCATCGTCTGCCGCTGGCCGATGGCGCTCTACTGGCTGGGCTTCCAGGGCATCCGCCTGGGCCTGTGGCTGGTGGGAATCCAGGTCGTCGCGCGCGGCATCGAGCACGTGGTGCCCGGACGCGCCGCGGTCTACTGCGTCAATCACACCAGCCATCTCGAACCGCCGGCCGTCTTCCTTCACCTGCGGCCCTTGTTTCCGCGCCTGCAGATCATCTACAAGAAGGAGCTGCAGAAGACGCCGGTCCTCGGCAGGGTGTGGGACGTGGCGGGTTTCGTGCCCATCGACCGCCGCGACCGCGTGCAGAGCGACGCCGCGATCGAGCAGGCCGCGAGGCAGATGCGCCAGGGCAACTCCTTCCTCGTGTTTCCTGAAGGCACGCGCAGCCGTACCGGTGAACTCCTGCCGTTCAAGAAGGGCGCCTTCGTCCTGGCGCTCGGCGCCGGCGCGCCGGTCGTCGCGGCGGCGATCACCGGCGCCGCCAGCGCGATGCGGCGCGGCAGCCCGGTCATTCGGCCCGTGACCATGCACCTGTCCTTCGGCGAACCGATCGAGACCGCCGCGCTGCGCTGGGAGGATCGCGACGCCCTGATGCACGAGGCGCGCGAGCGCATCGTCGCCATGCTGGCGCGAGGGGCGTCATGACCGGGATGCTGGCGCTGCTCGGCCGGGCGCTCGCGCTGGCGTTCGCCTCGGGCGTCAACCTCTATGCGACGGTCGTCGTGGTGGGACTGGCGCAGTGGTCTGGCTGGGTGCCGCTGCCGCCGCGCTTCGCGATTTTCGGATCGCCGTGGATCATCGGGGCGGCAGGGCTGCTGTTCCTTGCGGAGTTCGTCGCCGACAAGATCCCCTGGCTCGACACGGTGTGGGACGGCATCCACACGGCGGTCAGGCCGCTGGGTGGGGCGCTGCTGGCGGCGGCGACCGTGGGGGCAGTGCACCCCGCCCTGCAGGGCAGCGTGGCGCTGGCCGGGGCGCTGGTGGCCGCGGCGAGCCACTTGACGAAGGCGGGCACGCGGGCCATGGTCAACGCCAGCCCCTCCACGCCCGCGAACTGGACGATCAGCCTGGCCGAGGACCTCTTCGTGCTCGGTCTGGCCACGCTCGCGCTCAGGCGGCCGCTGGCGGCGCTGGCGGTGTGGGCGGTGCTGACGCTGATCATCCTCGGATCGGCGCGCCTGCTCGCGCGTGCGGTCAGGCGACGCTTCCTGCGACCCGACCCCGGCCCGGCACCGGGCGCCCAACACTGAGGCGGCGCGACACGGTGCGTCGGCCTAGTGTCCGTGGTGGAAGTGCCGCGTCGCACCGAGACGGGCGCGGCGCCCGGCTGGCCAGGCGCGACGACCGAGAATACGGCCAGTACTTGAGGGAGGAGCAACGCCGCCAGCCGCGATGC
Source organism: Vicinamibacteraceae bacterium (assembly GCA_039812685.1). Classification (GTDB taxonomy): domain Bacteria; phylum Acidobacteriota; class Vicinamibacteria; order Vicinamibacterales; family JAFNAJ01; genus JBDIBB01. Next base: position 23,816 of record JBDIBB010000001.1, on the reverse strand, counting down.
CCCGCCCGTCGAATGCAGCGCCACTTTCGCCACGGGCTGCTAGCCACCCACCGTGAACCGCAGTGCCGCCGGCGCCATCACCGCGCCGTCCGTGCTCTCGATCCCCTCGAGGAACTCGATGACGACGGTGCGCGCTGCCGCAAGCGGCTGCGTGAACCGCAGCTCCAGCGCGCGATGCTCTTCCTGGTAGGCGGTGGAGAAGGCGAGCGGCGTCGGAGCCTCGCCACCAGCGCCCGTTCCGTCGGGCTCGTACCGGGCCACGATTCGCCCCTTCAGCGTCTCGACGGCGATGTCGCGCGAGAACTGGACGCGCACGGCCACCGCGGGCGACACGTCGGTCTCGCCGTTGGTGGGCGTCGAGAAGAGGATCTCGGGCGGTGGCCCCATCGCTGGCACGCGCACGACGGGTTCGGCAGGGGCCTCGGACGGCGACCGCGCGAGCCGGACGGCCGTGGCGTCGAGATAGACGAGGCCGCGTGCCTCGCGCACGGTGCCCGTCACCTCGACCCAGCGCGCGCCGTCGGCGCGGGAGTCGAGATCCAGGGTGAACCCCTGGCCGCGCGGCCGGAGGCCCGCGACCCACACCGATGCGTCGGCCGAAGCGATCACGAAGTCCCAGCGGCTGCGTCCCGGAGCGTTGGGCTGATCGCCGAACAGGTTGCGACCGCGAAACCGGCCGGTGACGGTGACCACCTGGTCGAGGAACCGCTCGGGCTCGAGCGCCAGCGCGCGCGGTGACGGCGTCGGATAGGGCGGGGCATCCTGCACGTCGTCGGCCAGCAGCAGCGGCAGCTCGCCGATGCCGGGCCACGGCTTGCCGAGCCGGGCTTCGGACCACCGCGCCGCATCGAGGCCTCGCAAGCGCGGATCGCCGGGCTCGAGCCGCCCGAGATCGAGGAATGTGCCGGTCACCTCGGCCCGCGCGCCCGGAGCGGCCGTTCGCGTCGTGCCGGGTGCCATGACGAGGAGCAGTTCCCGTGCCTGCCCCGCGAGCGCCAGCTCGCCGTCGCGGTCCCGCACCTCGCCGCGCACCCGCACGCCCTGCATGTGGAAGAACGCGGGGTAGGCAAGCAGCGCCTCGATGGTGGCCGACTTGCGCGAGAGCGGCGGCGTCGCGGCCAACGGTGTCCGGGGCGGCGTCACGGCGAGCAGCGCAAGGAGGACGCCCGCGAGCGTTGCGAATCGGGGTGGAGCGGAGCGGGGCACGCGCACGATGTCTACGGTAACGCAAACCGGCGTCCGGCGCGTTGCGCCCGCGGCGCCTGCATCGGCGCGGTTCGGAGGTTGGTGCTAATATCGCCGCCGCATGGCTACCACACCCTCCGGCGCCCCTGCTCCAGACGGCCGCCCGCAGCCATACGCGCCCTTCGTTCCCGCCTCCACCACCATGTCCGAGTTCACGATCCGGGCGCTGGTGCTGGGGTTGGCGATGAGCGTGGTGCTCGGCGCCGCCAACGCGTACCTCGGCCTCAAGGCCGGCATGACGATCGCCGCCACCTATCCGGCCGCGGTGATCAGCATGGCCGTGCTGCGCCTGCTCCGCGGCAACATCCTCGAGGAGAACTTCGCGCGGACCGTCGGATCCATCGGCGAGTCGGTGGCGGCCGGTGCCATCTTCACGATCCCCGCGTTCGTGATCCTGAAGATCTGGACGTTCACGCCGGAGAACCTCGCCACGGAGTACGTGACGGCAACGGCCCTGATGATCCTCGGCGGCCTGCTCGGCATCATGTTCGTCACCATCCTCCGGCGCGTGATGGTGGAGGATGCGTCGCTGCCGTTCCCCGAGTCGGTGGCGGCCTCCGAGATCCACAAGGCCGGCCAGAAGGGGTCCGAGGCGGCGACACAGCTCTTCAAGGCGATGGGCGTCGGGGCGCTGCTCCAGTTGCTGGCCGATCTCGGCGTCTTCGCGAAGTCCAACAGCTTCGCGGTGGCGATGGGCCAGGTGAAGGCGAGCTTCGTGCGCCTCGGCCTCGACGCCTCGTCGCGCACGGTGCCCACGGGGGGCGTCACGACGATGTACGCGCCATCGGCGAGTCCGGCGTACATCGGCGTGGGCTACATCATCGGGCCCGTGCTGGGCGCGCTGAACTTCGCCGGCGGCCTGTTGGCGTGGGGCCTGCTGGTGCCGCTGCTGGTCTACTTCCTCGGCCCCGGGATGATCGAGCAGTACACCGCGCCGGACGGCGCGCAGAACTGGGCCGGGCTCACCAACGACCTCTACCGCTTCATCGTCAGGCCGATCGCGGTGGGTGGCATGCTCGTGGGCGCGTGCTACACGCTGTGGAAGATGCGCGCGAACCTGGTGGGCGGCATCAGGCGCGGCATCGCCGACGTGAAGAAGTCGGCGGCCGCCTCGGCGCCCGCCAACCGCACCGAGCAGGATCTGCCGTTCAGGACCGTGCTGATCGGCATCGCGGTGCTGCTGGTGCTGATGGTGGCGCTCTACTTCCACTTCACCGGCGCGGTGCCCGCCGCGGTGCTGGCCGGCGTGGTGATTCTCGTCACCGGCTTCTTCTTCGCCGCCGTCTCCGGCAACCTCGTGGGCATGATCGGGTCGTCGAACAATCCGATCTCGGGGCTCACGCTGGCCACCACGATCGTGGCGGCGCTGACGATGGTGCTGGTGGGGGCGAAGGGGATCGAGGGCGTCGCGGCGGTGATTGGCGTGGCCGCGGTCGGCTGCGTGTCAGCGGCGGTGGCCGGCGAGATGCTCCAGGATCTCAAGGTGGGGCACATCCTGGGCGGCACGCCCTGGCGCATGCAGGTGGGCGACATCATCGGCGTCGTGGTGTCAGGCCTGGTGCTGTTCTTCCCGCTCTACGTGCTGCACGTGTCGGACCTGGCCGCGAACCCCGCGACCGGCGGGTTCGGCGGACCGAACCTCGCGGCGCCGCAGGCCGGCCTGATGGCCGCGGTGTCGCAGGGCATCGTCGGCGGGGAGATGGCGTGGCCGCTGGTCATCGTCGGCATCGCCATGGGCATCTCGCTCGTGCTGATCAAGGTGCGCAGCCCCATGCTCTTCGCGGTGGGCATGTACCTGCCGCTGGAGACCACCTTCGCGATCTTCATCGGCGGCCTGATCCGCGGCCTGGTGGACCGGCTGCGCGAGCAGCGCGGGTACAACGAGGCCCAGAAGGCACGGGTCGAGAACGCGGGCGTGCTGGCGGCATCGGGCCTGATCGCCGGCGAGGCCCTGGTCGGGCTGCTCGTGGCGACCGTCGTCTTCTTCCGCGAGTCGTTCTGGACCATCAAGGGGCTGGAAGCGATCGCGCCCTGGCTGGCGATTCCCGTCTTCGGGATCCTCGTCTGGTACCTGACGGCCGTTCCGCTGTCGAAGGCAGGCGCGGCCGACGAGCCGGCGCCGCCAACGGCGGTGATGTAGCCGGGCGGACCGGGGTGAGCGCCGCGGCGGCGCTCACCCCGGCCCTCGTGTCGGCCTCCGAAGCCTGAGTTCCCGGGACTCTCGGCCCCAAGCCTCAAGCCCCAAGCCCCACGCCTCAAGCCTCAAGCCCCAAGCCTCACGCCCACTCGAACCAGCCGGCCACGTCCGACCCGTCCATGTGCGGGTGTTCGCGGTGCCTGAACTCGTTGGCCCGCGGGCAGTAGTCGTAGTCCTCGCTCCAGCGGTCGCCGTGGCGCGCCACGTCCTCCACCGCGTGCAGGAGGAAGTCGACCTCGGTGTCGGGCGTCGTCGGATGAATCGACATGCGCACCCAGCCCGGCTTCTCCGACAGGTCGCCCTGATCGATCTTCTCGGTGATCGCGCGTGACCGGTTCGGGTCGACGTGCAGGAGGAAGTGCCCGTAGGTGCCGGCGCAGGAGCACCCGCCGCGCACCTGGACGCCGAAGCGATCGTTGAGCAGGCGCACCACGAGGTTGTAGTGCAGGTGTTCGACGTAGAACGAGAAGATGCCGAGCCGGTCGCTGACGTGGCCGGCCAGCACGTGCAGGCGCGGCACGCGCCGCAGCCCGTCCATGATCTTCGGCACGATCTCGTGCTCGCGGGCGAGCATGCGCTCGATGCCCATCGCATCCTTGAGCGTGACCGCCAGCGCGGCCTTGATCGTCTGCAGGAAGGCCGGCGTGCCGCCGTCCTCGCGCACCTCGATGTCGTCGATGAAGCTGTGCTCGTGCCAGGGGTTGGTCCAGAGCACCGTGCCGCCGCCCGGCTGATCGGGGACGCGGTTGTGGTAGAGCGTCGAGTCGAACACCAGGACGCCGGGCCCGCCCGGCCCGCCCAGGAACTTGTGCGGCGAGAAGTAGATGGCGTCGAGGCTCGCCGCGGCGTCGCCGGCCGGGTGCATGTCGATGGCGACGTAGGGGCCCGAGGCGGCGAAGTCGACGAAGCAGAGGCCGCCGTGGGCGTGCATCGTGCGCGCCAGGTCGTGATAGGGCGTGCGGATGCCGGTCACGTTCGAGCACGCGCTGAACGCGCCGATCTTCAGCGGCCGATCGCGGTGCCGGTCGAGCGCGGCCTCGAGCGAGGCGACCGACACCAGGCCCTGGGCGTCGGGCTCGAGCACCTCGACGTCGCAGATCGACTCCTCCCACGACGTCTGGTTGGAGTGGTGCTCCATGTGCGTGATCAGCACCAGGGGGCGGCGCTCGGGCGGCAGCACGCAGTAGGGCTGGAGCTGTTCGGCCAGCCGGAGGCCCAGGATCCGCTGGAACTTGTTCACCACGCCCGTCATGCCCGAGCCCTGCGTGATGATGACGTCGCCGGGCGCCGCGTTGACGTGCGCCTTGATGAGGCGATGCGCCTCCTGGTAGGCGCGCGTCATCGTCGTGCCCGACGTGTTGGACTCGGAGTGGGTGTTGGCGACGAAGGGCCCGAAGGACTCGAGCAGGCGCCGCTCGATGGGCGCATACAGGCGTCCGCTCGCGGTCCAGTCGGCGTAGACCAGGCGCTGCGGCCCGCCGGGCGTCGCAATCGTGTGGTCGATGCCGACGATGCCGCGCCGGAAGCCGTCGAAGAAGGATTCCAGTGTGCTCATCTCGCGCTCGTGCTCCTGGCCTGGCGTGCCAGCGCGCCGGAGGCCGCCCGCGCGGCCCCTGGCGCGCCGGCGCGGGTTGTTCAAGCGACGTTCTTCAGGATGCCGACCAGGAAGTTCCAGAAGAGCGGCACCGTGTCGACGTGGATCTTCTCGTCGGGCGAGTGCACGCCTTCCAGCGTGGGCCCGAACGAGATCATGTCCATCCCGGGGTACTTCTCTCCGATGATGCCGCATTCCAGCCCGGCGTGGATCGCCTTGACCTCAGGCTCGCGCCCATGCTGCGCCCTGTAGGTGTCCTTGGCCACCTTCAGGATCGGTGAGCCGACGTTCGGCTTCCAGCCCGGATAGCCGTCGCCCTGCGTCACATCGGCGCCGCCCGCCTCCAGGATGTAGCGCACGGTCTGCGCGATCTCGAGGATCTCGCTCGCGACCGAACTGCGCTGGCTGGTGCCCACCGTGACCGTCTTCCCCTTGGTCGCGATCGAGGCGAGGTTGGTGGAGGTCTCGACCAGGCCCGGGATGTCGGCACTCATCTTCACCACGCCGTGCGGCAGCGAGGCCAGCGCGCGCGTGAGTCTCTGCTGCGCCTTCCGGGGGAACAGCCGGCCCTTGCGCCCCTTCACCACTGCGGCCGACACGTCGAGGTCGGGTTCCACCGAACCGAGTTCGCCGCGCGCGACGTCGCGCCAGTCGGCCACGGCGGCACTGGCCGCCTCCAGCCTGGACGCGGGGACGTAGATCAGCGCCGAGGCCTCTCGCGGGATCGCGTTGCGCTTGTTGCCGCCGTCGATGCGCGACAACCGCGCGCCGTGCGCCTCGAGCGCGATCAGCACGCGGGTGAGGATCCTGATGGCGTTGCCGCGGCCCTTGTCGATCTCCATGCCCGAGTGACCGCCCTTGAGGCCGGACACCTTCACCTCGAGGCCGACGAGCCTGGCCGGAGCCGGCTCGAGCGCCAGCGTCCAGACGCCCTGCGTGTCCTTTCCGCCCGAGCATCCGATGTAGATGGCGCCTTCCTCCTCCGAGTCGAGGTTCAGGAGGATGGGGCTCTGCAGGAAGCCCGGCTCGAGCCGGTTGGCGCCGGTGAGCCCGGTCTCCTCGTCGATGGTGAAGAGGAACTCGAGCGGGCCGTGCGCCACGTCGCGCGACTCCATCAGCGCCAGATTCGTCGCCACGGCGATCCCGTTGTCGGCGCCCAGCGTAGTGCCATTGGCCATCAGCAGGTTGCCCTTCCGGACGAGTTCGATCGGATCCTTCGAGAAGTCGTGCTTCTTGCCGGCGTTCTTCTCGCACACCATGTCGAGGTGGCCCTGCAGGCACACCGACGGCTTCTGCTCGCAGCCCGGCGTGGCGGGCTTGCTCACCAGCACGTTGCCAGCGGCATCCTGCCGGGCCTTCAGCCCGAGGCGCCTGGCCTCTTCCATCACGAATGCGGCGGCGGCCTCCTCGTGCTTCGAGCAGCGGGGGACCTTCGAGAAGGCGGCGAAGTGCTTCCAGACGAGTGCGGGTTCGAGACCGTCGATCGGGCTGGCCATTGCGCGGGCTCCTTTGTGCGGGCGCGGCCCGGGGCGGCACGCAGCGGGAGCGCGGAGGCTCACCGCGGGCGCGTTCGCCGGCCGGCAGGCCGCCACCCGCCGGTCATGCTATCACTGGCCCACGGTTCCGCGGCGGAGACCGATCGGAGCCGCGCTGCGGTAGAATCCGCCTGTCATCGTGACGGCTTCGTCGTGCGGTCAGTGAACGAGCACGTTTCCGGATCGACCACCAGCCGGCTCTCGGTCTACCTTCGCTGCCTCGATGCGCTGGCCGAGGCCGGCGTGCACACGGTATCCTCCCGCGCCCTGGCCGAGCGGCTTCACCTGAACGCGGCGCTCATCCGCAAGGATCTGGCCTGGTTCGGCGAGTTCGGCGTGCGCGGCGTCGGCTATTTCGTCGGGGATCTGCGCCGGAACCTGCGGCGGATCCTGGGCCTCGATCTCGGTCTGAAACTGGTGATCCTCGGTGCCGGCAACCTCGGCTGCGCGCTGGCCGACTATCCCGGGTTCCGCCAGGGCGGCTTCGACATCGTGGCGATGTTCGACGTGGCACCTGAGAAGGTGGGTCGGCTCGTGAAGGGCGGCCTGCTGGTGCGGCACGTCCGGGAACTGGCGGAGGTCGTTCGCGAGGCGCGGGTGGACATCGCCGTGGTGGCGGTGCCGGCGGCCGCCGCGCAGGGGGTGGTGACGGCCGCCGTCGATGCCGGGATCTGCGCCGTGCTGAACTTCGCCCCCGGTTCCGTTCGCGTGCCGGACGGCGTCGCGCTGAGGCAGGTGGATCTCGGCATGGCGCTCGAGACGCTGTCCTTCACCCTCGCGCAGGCCGCGCGCGTGGCCGGCCAGTCGGACTGAGACGCCCGGGGCGCGGAGCGCGCCCCAGGGACGCCGCGGCGCTTCGGGCGGGACGCCGTGGACCGCCTGCCGGCCAACCCGGTAGGACGTCAGTCGAAGATGCGGGCCGCGGGCAGCGGCCACCAGCGCACCTGCACCTTGCCGATGATGTATTTCTTCGGCACCAGGCCCCAGTGGCGGCTGTCGGAACTGTTGTTGCGATGGTCGCCCATCACGAAGTAATAGCCTTCGTCGATGCGCTGCGGGCCCCAGTCCTCGTGGCTGCGGAACTCCTCGGGCACGTAGTCGTCTCTGAGCGGGACATCGTTGACGAACACGCGGCCGTCGACGATGCGCACCTCGTCGCCCTCCTCGGCGATCACCCGCTTGACGAACGACTTGTCGGGGTTGACCGGGTAGTAGAGCATGACGATGTCGCCGCGGCGCGGCTCGCCCAGTTGGTACACGAGCTTGTTCACGATCAGGCGATCCTGATCGGTGAGCGTCGGCGCCATGCTCTGCCCCTCGACGCGCGCCACCTGGAATCCGAAGGTGACGATGAGCGTGGCGTAGACGGCCGCCGAGGCGAGCGTCTTGATCCAGGCGACCGCTTCCTCGCTGGCCTGCTTGAGCACGCGTGGCCGGGCCGCGTCGGCGGGCGTCGCGCCGGAGGTGGCCGTCACCGCTGGCGTGGACGGGAGCGCGCCGGACGTGTCGGGCGTGGTGGGGCCCAGAGGCGGGAGCAACTGGGGAGCGGACGTGGCCGGTGCCTCCCAGGTCGAGGGAGTCCTGGCGCCGCTGGAGGCCTCGGCCGGCGTCACCGCCGGTGCCTGTGACGGTTCCCACGCCGGCAGCGCCGGGTCGTGTCCAGCGTTGGCCTGGTCGATGGGAGCCGCCATCACGGCATCCGCTCCGGAGACGGCGAGGACCGCCGTGGCGCCGGGATCGCCCGCGGGCGGTTCCATGAGCGGTCCGCCGGCCGGAACCGGTGCGCCGCTCAGAGCCCCAGGTAGTCCCTGAGTCGCCGGGTCTGCGACCGGCTGACCGGGATCTCGGTCGCCTTGGCGTCCTTCATCCTCAGGATGTAATTGCGGCTGAACCAGGGGACTATCTCCTTGATCTTGTTGATGTTCACCAGATGCGACCGGTGCACGCGCCAGAACACCGACGGATCGAGCCGTGCCTGGAGTTCGTCGAGTGTGCGGTAGTTGGACGAGCCCGACCCCTGTCCGGTGACGACAGTAATTGTATCGTCAACGAGCGAGGCGAAGATCATTTCCTCCACCGCCACCAGCACCAGGCGATCTCCGACCTTCACCGCCAGCCGCTCCCGGCGCGCCTGGCGTTCGGACACCAATTGGACGATGCGTTCGAGCGTCTCGTTGGTGAGCGGCACGGCGCTGCCGGCATCCTGGCCTCGCTTTTCGCCTTCCACCCGCCGGCGGGCGCGCTGGATCGCCTGCTCCAGCCGGGTGGGATCGACGGGCTTCAGCAGATAGTCGACGGCGTTCACGGCGAACGCGTCGACGGCGTACTGGTCGTAGGCCGTCACGAAGATGACCTCGGGCGGTGCCTTGCCGAGCATCAGGCGGCGGGCCACCTCGAAACCGCCCAGCCCGGGCATCTGGACGTCGAGGAAGACGAGATCGGGCGCGAGGTCCTCGTAGAGGCCGATGGCCTGCACGCCGTCGGTGGCCTGACCTACCACCTCCACGCCGCCGGTCTGCCCCAGGAGGAACGTCAGCTCCTCGCGGGCCAGCCGCTCGTCGTCCACGATCAGCGCACGCAGGACCATGGTTCAGGCCGAGGCCGGTTCGGCCACCGTCGCGTCCGGGATGACGATGCGCGCCGTGGTGCCGGCGCCGGGCGTCGATCGCAGATCGAACTGGCTGTTGGTACCGTACACCACACGCAGCCGTTCGCTCACGTTGCGCAGGCCGATGCCCGAGCCGGCCGAGGATCCGGCGCGATCCGGCAGCATGCCGACACCGTTGTCCTCGACTTCGATCACGGCGCGCCCATCTCGCCGGAAGGCGCGCAGCGTCACCGAGCCCGGTCCGCTCTTGCGCGCCAGCCCGTGCCTGAGGGAGTTCTCCACCAGCGGCTGCAGGATCATGGCGGGCACCACCACGTCGAGGCTGTCGGCGGCGATCTCCTTGACGACGGTGAGGCGCGCGCCGAACCTGATGCACTCGATGTCGAGGTACTCGTCGATGGCCGACAGTTCCTCGCGGAGCGTGACGAAGTGATCCTGGCTCTTCAGCAGCCGGCGCAGCAGGCCCGAGAGCTTCACGATGAGCGTGCGGGCCGTGTCGGGCTGCGAGCGGATGAGCGATCCGATCGAGTTCAGCGTGTTGAACAGGAAGTGCGGGTTGATCTGGTTCGACAGCGCCTCGATGCGGGCCGCCAGCAGCAGCTTCTCCTGTTCCTGGAGCTTGTGTTCGATGCGGGCCGAGTTCCAGATCTTGATGGGGATCGCGACGCAGAGCACGGTGGCCACCAGCACGACGAAGGTCATCAGCGGGGTGCCGTCGCCGAGGTAGGTCAGGCGATGGGCGCCGAAGCGCATGCCCAGGAACTGCCGGAGCAGCTCGAGCGCCACCGGGGCCGCAATCAGGATGATCTGCCAGTCGATGCGGAACCGTCGCAGGAACGACCACGCGTAACGGTGCAGGTCGGTGAAGACGAAGGGTGAGAAGTGCCAGATGGCTTCCCTGGGGCACATCTCGCGCAGGCCGCCTCCGGCGAAGCCGCATCCCACGTTGAAGGGCAGCGAGAGCAGTTCGCCGGCGGCCGTCGCCGGCAGCCCGATCAGGCCCCCGACGATGGCGCCGGCGTAGGGACCGGCGATCAGGCCTGCGAGGAACGGGCCGGCGAGCGAGAACTCCACCGCCCGGTAGCCGAGCAGCAGCCGCGACAGCGTGCCGATCGTCAGCGGCACGCCGACGCCGACGACGAAGGTGAGGCGTTCGGGCCAGTCGCGCCGCTCGGTGAGCAGGATGCGGCGGAACCGCTGGAACCGCACCAGCATCGTCGCCAGCGCCGCGACCACGGCGAGGCGGAAGACCAGCGTGGTGAGCAGCAGCTGGTTCGCCGAGAGGAAGATGACGTCTGGCTGCACGGACGGCTGTGACGGGAGGACCCGGCCGCCGTTGTCCATCATGACCTGGTCGGCGCGGGCGATCCCCTGTCGGGATGGTATCCTAACCCTCGCGCCTGCCCGCGCGGCGTGTGTCCGGCCCGCGTCACGGCCTTCCGGCCGCCACGCGAGGACGGCCTGGATCCGCGGTGCGGCGGCGATCAACGACGGGGCCTAGACCCGGAGGACGTGCGCATGATCCGCCCGCTGCTCGTCGGGTTCGCGACGACGCTGAGACATATTTTCAGGAAGCCGGTCAGCATCAACTACCCGGACGAGAAGGTGCCGGTGTACCCCAAGTTCAGGGGCAAGCAGGTGCTGATGCGCGACGAAGCCGGCCTCGAGAAGTGCGTGGCCTGCGGGCTGTGCGCGGTGGCCTGCCCGTCGGATGCGATCTACCTCGAGCCGGCCGAGAACGATGGGACCGTGCTCGCCGGTCCTCGTTACGCCCGGGTGTACCAGATTCACAAGACCCGGTGCATCTTCTGCGGCTACTGTGAAGAGGCGTGCCCGGTATCGGCCATCTTCATGGGCAAGGACTACGAGACCGCGGTTTACAGCAAGCAGGACTTCATCTGGGACAAGACCGACCTGCTGGTTCCGCTGAGCAAGCCGAGGCCGACGCCGATCGAGGTGGCCAGCGCCCGTTGAGTCCTCGCGGCCGGAGTGCCGGCGCGCTCCGGCCGGCCGGGTTGCCGGCTCCCCCAGACGTTCTCTCTGTCGATGCACATTCCTTTCCTCGACGCCCTGGACGAGCGGCCGCTCGTCTGTGACGGGGCCATGGGGACGATGCTCTATGCCCGGGGCATCTTCCTCAACCGGTCCTTCGACGAACTGAACCTGACGCAGCCCGACCTGGTGGCGGAAGTGCACCAGGCGTACGTGCGGGCGGGCGCCGACGTCATCGAAACCAACACCTTCGGCGCCAACCGGGTGAAGCTGGCGGCGTTCGGCTTGGTGTCGGAGATGGCGGCGATCAACACGCAGGGGGCGCGCATCGCGCGCCGGGCCGCGCGCGAAGAGGCCTACGTGGCCGGCGCGATCGGACCGCTGGGCATCCGCGTGGAGCCCTGGGGCAAGACCGGGCTCGACGAGGCGGAAGCGTGGTTCCGCGAACAGGCCGAGGCCCTGTGCGAGGGCGGCGTCGACCTGTTCATCCTCGAGACGTTCCGCGACCTGAACGAACTGCACGCGGCCATCCGCGCCGTGCGCTCGGTGTGCGGGCTGCCCGTCGTGGCGCAGGTCACCACCGAAGACGACGGCAACAGCCTGGACGGCACGCCGCCCGAGGCCTTCGCGCCGCAGGTCGAGGGGTTCGGCGCCGACGTGATCGGCGTCAACTGCAGCGTGGGTCCGGCGGCGATGCTCGAGACGCTGGAACGCATCGCGAGCGTGTCGCACGCGCGGCTGTCCGCGCAGCCCAACGCCGGGCGGCCGCGCGACGTCGAGGGGCGCAACATCTACCTCTGCTCGCCCGAGTACATGGCGTCGTATGCACGCCGCTTCGTGCTCAACGGCGTGAAGCTGGTCGGGGGCTGCTGCGGCACCACGCCGGAGCACATCCGGCACATCCGACGCGCGGTGTCGTCGATGGCGATCGGGCCGGCGACGCGTGCCCGCCGGGGCACTGCCGGCGAGCCGGCGACGACCGGTCCGGTGGTGACGCCCGTATCGCGCGAGAAGAAGTCGCGGTTCGCCAACCTGCTGGCACGAGGCGGTTTCGTGCGCCTGGTGTCAGTCATCCCTCCCAAGGGGCACCGGCTCGACGAGCTCATCGAGCACGCCCGGCTGCTGCGCGTCCACGGCGTCGACGTGCTGCAGGTGAGCGACGCGAAGACCGGCACGCGCATGAGCGGGCTCTCGGCCGCCGTGCTGGTCCAGCAGCAGACCGGCATCGAGACGCTGCTGCACTACACCTGCCGCGATCACCGCCTGCTCGGCATGCAGCGCGACCTGCTCGGCGCCCACGCCATGGGCGTGCGCAACCTGCTCATCACGACCGGCGATCCGCAGCGGATGGACGAGTTCCAGGATGCCACGCTGACCTTCGATGCCGACTCGATCGGCCTGACCAACGTGGTCACCCGCCTCAATCAGGGGAGCGACATCGGCGGGCAGCCCGTGCTGCCGCCGACGGCGTTCCACGTGGGCGCGGCCGTGAACCACTCGGCGCTGAACCCGGACGAGGAAGTCCGCCGGCTGCGCTACAAGGTGGAAGCGGGCGCCGAGTTCGTCATCACGCACCCGGTGTTCGACGCGGGCGACCTCGCGGCCTTCATCGAACGCGCCGGAGGCATCCCCGTGCCGGTCATCGCCGCGGTGTGGCCGCTGGAGGACGCACGCCGGGCCGAGGCGCTGGCCAACGAGGTGCCGGGCGTCCGCGTGCCCGCCGGATTCATCCAGCGGCTGCTCGACGCCGAGGCGCAGGGGAGGGCTGCCGCCGAGGGCATGGCCATCGCACGCGAGATCGTGCGGGCCGTTCGTCCGATGGTCCAGGGCGTGGAGGTCGTCGTCGCGCCGGCGCGGCTGCCGGCGCTGCTGGACGTCCTCACGGTGCTCGATGATTGAATGGCCCCGGCGCTGCCGGCGTCCTGCGGACAGGCCATCGACGCCGGAGATTCCCGGCGGGACGCTTCGAGGAAGCGCTTGCCGGTGCCTGTCCGACGGGGTATAGTCCCCTAGCTTCGACGGAGTCCACGCCGCCCATGCCGCTCTTCGATCGCGAGTCCCGCGACAGGCACAGCATCCTCGTGTCCTCGGATGCCGCCACCCGCGCCCTGTCGGTCACCGACGTCGACAACTACTTCGTCGACAGGGTCTACGACAACCTGGCCACGATTTACGACATGGTCTTCGGCCCGACCCTGCACCCGGGCCGGCTCCAGGCGATGCGCCGGATGGCCATCGGGCACGGAAGCTCGATCCTGGAGGTGGGCGTCGGCACCGGCATCAACGCGTCGCTCTACCCGCGGGAGTGCCAGGTGACCGGCATCGACTTCTCGGCGTCGATGCTCGAGAAGGCCCACGAGCGGATCGAACGCGGCAACATCCGCAACGTCCGGCTGTTCCAGATGGACGCCGCCGACCTGAAGTTCGCCGACCACAGCTTCGACATCGTCTATGCGCCGTACCTGATCAGCGTGGTGCCGGATCCGGTGCAGGTGGCGCGCGAGATGCGGCGGGTGTGCCGGCCGGGAGGCCGGATCATCTTCCTGAACCACTTCCGCAGCCCGAATCCCGCGCTGGCCTTCGTCGAGCGGCTGATCTCGCCGATGACGATCCACATCGGGTTCAAGGCCGACCTCGACCTCCCCGGGTTCCTCGATCAGGCCAGGCTCACGCCGGTCTCGGTGGAGAAGGTGAACATCCCGCGGATCTGGTCACTGGTCACCTGCGTCAAGGACTGAGCGCGGGCGCGCGGTCGCGGGCTGGCCGCGGCCACCGAGTCCTCAGTGTTTCGATCGCCACTCCTCGGTGGTCTGGATCTGGCTCACCACGCGCTGCCAGGCGGCGTCTGGCGTGAGGCCGCCGAGGCGTGCCCCGAGGTAGACGTCCACCACCCAGGCGGCGATGCCCAGGAAATCGGGCTGGCCGTTGAGTGACAGGCCGTTGGGCCGCTGGAGTCCTTCCGGCGCCGAGTAGAACCGGTCGAGACGCTCCATCACCGCCAGCAGTTCGCCCCGGTCGAAGGGCAGCGTGTTGCCGACGGGCAGGGGAGCGGCCGGCGCACGACCGGGGTTCATCGTGCGCCATTCCTCGCTCTGCGTGATGTGGGCCATCACGTGGTAGCGCGCCTCCAGTTCGGCGTAGCCCGCGTAGCGGGCGTTCACGTAGGTATCGAAGAACCACGCCGCCAGCCCGAGGAAGTCCGGCCGGCCGTTGAGCGACAGGCCGTTGGTCCGGTTCAGGCCGCGCGGCGCCGCGTAGTAGGCGTTGATGGCCGCCATCGCCGCGAGGGCCTCGGTCCGTCCGATCGTGAAGACCCGCGGGTTGAGCGGATAGGCGCGGAAGATGTGGGGCGGGAGGTTGTAGACGCCCGCCACGGCCGTCGCGTCGGCGTCGCTCACGCGCGTGCGCTGGCCGAGGTTGGCGGCCTGCTGCGCGTACTCCGGCTTCGGCGTGATGGTCTCGAGGCCGCCGGCCTTCGCGAAGGCGGTCTTCGAATAGTGCATGAGCGACCCGAAATCGTAAGGGCCCCACATGCGGGCCGTGACGATGCGGACGAAGTTGTCCTCCGCGTCATCCTCGATGTTGTCGTAGTTGATGGTGACGTAGGTGTCGCGATCGGGCCGCTGGTGCTCGTGGACGAGGCCGAGCGCGTGCCCGATCTCGTGCGCGATGATGCCCGGCACCCAGCAGCCGGTGGAGAGGTTGATGACCTGCGGTCCCGCGACGCCCATCCCCACCTTGGCGAAGCAGCCGTCGCCGGAGCGCTGCACCACCACCCACACGGGCTCGTCGGTGCGGGGCATGCACACGACGCCCGACGCCTTCCACATGTCGCAGGCGCTGAAGAACCTCACGCGGTCGGTGTCGGTGGTGTCGTTCGCGAAGGCGATCGGCACATAGCCGAACTCCCAGGGCCTGGCGTTGAAGCTCTCGTAGCTGCTTCCGAACGGGCCGGCTGCGCCGGGCCGGCGCTCGAGGCGTGCCGCCTCGAAGATCATGTCGTCAATCATGATCTCGCCGGGCGCCAATGACGGTGGGGTGAAGCGCCGCTCGAGCGGCGAAGGCGGCGCGGTGATGATCCCCGCGGGCCCGGTGATCGTCTGGCCGGCGAGTGGCAGGCTTCCCGATCCTGCCATCAGGACGAGGCCGATCGCGCAGCGCCGGAACCTGGACACGGACATCCTCCTTCGCGACAGCGCAGGCCGCAGCAGTATCGCACACGGACCGTTCGCGGCTGCCCGCTTCACGGCGGTGCGGGAGCCCGGGACGAGGGGGTGGGCCTTCAGCGGGGCGGTCGGCGCCATCCGGCACGAGGGCCGGGCCATCCGGCCGACGTCGGATTCGCAGGGGACCGGCCGCTCGTCACACCATGAACGACAGCAGCCGATCGGCCGCGAACTCCGCGCCGTCACTCGCCTCGCGCGCGGGCGGCCGCGGCCGCGCGAGCGCCGCCTCGATCGCCACCTCCCAGCGGCCCGCCAGCAGGTCGTCGTTCGGGATGAAGGCGCTCGACAGCGTGCGGGGCAGCGCGGCGACGAGCGTGTCGTACTCGAGGAACCGGCCGCGCGACGTGTAGACCATCGCCGCGTCGTTGGCCAGGCACTCGGCGATGATGCCGTAGCCGGGTTTGGTGACCACCACGTCGGCCGCCTTCACCAGGTCCTCATAGCGCCAGCCTTCACCGTACCAGGCGTGCTCGTTCACCGAGACCACGTTCAGGTGCCGCGTGTCGGCCGCGCCGGCCGTGCGTGCGCCCTGCGGCACCAGCGATCCCTCGGTGACGATGAAGTCGTAGCCCTCGAGGCGCGTGAGCGCGTCCAGGCCCATCGAGCGCAGCCCGAACCCGCCGAACGACACCAGCACGGCGTGTCGATGCGCCTGGATCCCCAGGCGCGCCCGTACCTCCTCGCGTCGGCGCAGGGAGTGCCGCGCGACGAAGGGCAGATCGATGACGCGCCGGAAGCCGGCGAACCCGCCGTGCATCGGCAGCCGCCAGGCCTCCTCGGCGAACCGATGGGTGGATCGGATCAGGGCCGGGATCCACGCCGCCGTTCCGAACCACGAGGCGTAGTCGTCGTAGATCCAGTCCCACGTGAAGTTGCCCATCGCCACGGCGGGGATGCCGGCCGCGTCGGCCGCGGCCAGCGCCAGCGGCGGAATGTCGGCCACGACCAGGCGGGCGCCGGCGCCGCGCAGCCAGGCCGCCTCGCGCCGGGTTCTGGCATCGAACGACTCGTAGAAGGCGCGCGCGGCCGCCGCCGTCGCCTCCAGGTCGGGGTGCAGGCTGTCGCGCTGGACGACGCCGGTGTCCGGCTCGGCGTGATGGTAGTGAATGGTCCCGCGGACGGTGACGTCGAACAGCCAGCGGGCCGCCGGCGTCCGGACGTGAATGCTCGCGTCCGGGCGGCGGACGAGCAGCGCGTTGATCACCTCGATCGCACGTGAGGCGTGACCGAATCCGTGACCGGAGATGTAGAAGACGACGGGCATCGGCGGGCTTGGGGCGTGGGGCTTGGGGCGTGAGGCCGGGAGGAGGCCGGGCGGCTGGCGGCGACGCGCGCCCCTGGCGGCTCACGGCATCGCGCCGCGCGCATCCTTCCGCCGGACGTAGATCTGCTTGCGCACGCGCGCGATGAGGCCGCCATCCACATCGCGCACCTCGATGTCGAACCAGGGCAGGTATTTCTCGCCGGAGGCCGTGGCGTCGCGGATCGACGCGAGCAGCGGCTCGTCGATGGCGAATTCCGCCACCATCGTTCCGCGGCCCGGTGTCACGAACTCGATCGACGCGGCCTTGTCCCACACACGATAGCCGTTGCCGAGGTTCCGCATGAGCATGAGCATGAGGAACGGGTCGGTCATCGAGAAGAGGCTGCCGCCGAAGTGCGTGCCGACGTAGTTGCGGTTGTACCACCGCAGCGGCATCTCCACGCGAGCCGACCGGTAGTCGTCGGCGAGGTGCCGCACGCGCACCCCTGCGCCGAGGAAGGGCGGGTACAGGTTGAAGAGTCGCCGCAGCCAGCGGGCGGTCACCGCATCCTCTCCAGCGGGCCGTGGGCAGCCAGCGGCGCGGGCCAGCCACGGGTGCCCCCTCCGCGGGAGATCACCAGCCCGGCTCCTCGTCGATCGGGATGCCCGCCGGCTCGTGATCCTCCGCGTGGTCACCGGCCGTGGCCGGGCCGGCCGCTTCCGGTGTTCCCGCGCCGGTCGCCATCGTGGCGGCCGGCGCGGCGCTGTCCTGTTCGCCCTCGGGCCGCGGCAGCGCGATGCGCAGCACGTCGTCGATGGTCGACACCGGCAGGAACGTCATGTCGCGCTTCAGGTCTTCGGGAAGCTCCTCGAGGTCGGCTTCGTTGAGCGCGGGCAGGATGAACTTGTGCAGCCCCTGGCGGCGCGCGGCGAGCACCTTCTCACGGATGCCGCCCACCGGGAGCACGAGGCCCGACAGCGTGATCTCGCCCGTCATCGCCACGTCGTCGTCGACCGCCTGCCGGCGCAGGGCGGAGAGGATGGCGGTGGCGATCGTCACGCCGGCCGACGGACCGTCCTTGGGGATGGCGCCGGCCGGCACGTGCACGTGCAGGTCGTGGCGGTCGAGGAAGGCGGGAGGGATCCCGAGCGCGCCCGCCTGCGATCGCAGCAGGCTGACGGCCGCGCGCGCCGATTCCTGCATCACGCTGCCCAGTTGTCCCGTGAGGATGAACTGGCCGCGGCCGCCCGGCAGGATGCTGGCCTCGACGTAGAGCACGTCGCCGCCCGACTCGGTCCAGGCGACGCCGGTGGCGACGCCCGGCCTCGACGTGCGGAACGTGCTGTCGCGTTTGAAGCGCGGCGGGCCGAGGTACTCCGGCAGGCTGGCGCCGCCGATGACGTAGCGTGGCGGCGCGGCCGCGGTCGCCGCGGCGTCGCCGCCGGCCGGAGGCTCCGCCGGCGCGGCGGTGGCGATGCGCGCCGCCACCTTGCGGGTGACCGCGCCGATCTGGCGCTCGAGCGTCCGCACGCCGGCCTCACGCGTGTACTCGGAGACGATGCGGCGCAGGCCGCTGTCGTCGATGTCCATCTGCCCAGCGGTGATCCCGTGCTCGGCGAGCTGCCGCGGCAGCAGGTACCGTCGCGCGATGTGCAGCTTGTCCTCTTCGGTGTAGCCGTTGAGGTAGATCACCTCCATGCGATCGAGCAGCGCCGGGTGCACCGGCCCCATCTGGTTCGCCGTCGCGATGAAGAGCACGCGGGAGAGGTCGAGCGGCACCTCCAGGTAGTGATCGCGGAAGGTGTAATTCTGAGCCGGATCGAGGACCTCGAGCAGCGCGGCCGCCGGATCGCCGGTGAAGCCGCCGGCGCTCACCTTGTCGATCTCGTCGAGCATGAAGACGGGGTTGATCGAGCCCGCCTGCTTCATCGCCTGGACGATACGGCCGGGGATGGCGCCGATGTAGGTGCGCCGGTGCCCGCGGATCTCGGCCTCGTCACGGACGCCGCCGAGCGAGATGCGCACGAACTTGCGGTTCATGGCGCGCGCGATCGACTGGCCGAGCGACGTCTTGCCCACGCCGGGCGGGCCGACGAAGCAGAGGATCGGCCCCTTCATGTCGCCCTTGAGCTTGCGCACGGCGAGGTATTCGACGATGCGCTCCTTCACCTTGTCGAGGTCGTAGTGGTCCTCGTCGAGCACGCGCCGCGCCTCGGCCGGATCGAGACGATCCTCGGTGACGACCGACCAGGGTATCTCCAGCACCCAGTCGATGTAGGTGCGCACCATCTGGTACTCGGGCGAGGCCTGCGGCATCTGCTCGAGCCGCTCGACCTCGCGAAGGACGGCCGCGCGGACCGCGTCCGGCAGCGTCGCCTTCGCCACGCGTTCGCGCAGTTCGCTGGTGTCGGTGCCGCCTTCCTTCTCGCCGAGCTCGTCGCGGATGGCCTTGAGCTGCTGGCGCAGGTAGTACTGGCGCTGCTGGTCGGTCATCTCCTGCTGCGCCTGCGACTCGATCTTGCCCTTCAGCTCGAGCAGGGCGATCTCGCGCTGCAGCGCCCCCGACACCGCGTCCATCTTCGGGAGCAGCTGATCGAGTTCCAGCAGCTGCTGCCGGTCCTCGGGCTTCATGTCGAGCAGCATCGCCAGGAGGTAGACCAGGCGCAGCGGCTCGTCGACCGAGAGCAGCAGCGCGCGCAGGTCGGCCGACAGCAGGCCAGAGAGCGATGCGGCCTTCTCCACCTGCTCGTGGAGGCGGCGCACGTAGGCGTCCACCTCGATGCCCTTCTCGGCGGCCTCGGGCAGCGGCGTGATGCGGGCCTGCAGCGTGTCGCCATCGGAGACGTATTCCTCGATGCGCACGCGCGCGATGCCCTCGACCAGGATCTGCAGCCCGACCGGGCTCTTGGCCATCTGGCGGATTGCGGCGACGGTCCCGGTCCGCCTGAGATCGTCTGACGCCGGAGCGTCGGTGTCCGAGGTCTGCATCACGAGCAGCAGCAGGCGCTCGCCGGCGAGCGCGCGGTTCACGCTCGACACCGACACGGGACGGTTGACCGCGAGCGGCTGCACGGTCAGCGGGAACACCACGGTCTGCCGCAGCGGCAGCACGGGCAGTTCGGGCGGAAGCGAAGGCTGGTGAGGGGCAGGCGTCGCCATGGCGTGTGGATTGGAAGGGTATTCGAGTGCCGTTCCCGTGCCGGCCGGACCCCGGGGCGCGTTCGCCGGTCCCGGCCTCGGAGAAGAGCCGGCGCCGGCGGCTTCCAGTGTAGCGCACGCGCACGCGCCGATCGGCCGGCACCGCCACGTCCAGCCGCGGTAGGATGCGCAACCAATGCGCGTCGGCCCCGTTCCCCACGGCAGCGCCGGAACGCGGCACCAGTCCGGGCGGCCAACGGTGCGTCCCCGTGGTTGAGGCGCTGGTGGCGGGCGGCGGACCAGCGGGCGCCGCGGCGGCCATCGTGCTGGCGCGCCAGGGCGTGCGGGTGCTGCTCGTGGAAGCGCGGCGCGAACCCGATCGCTTGGTCGCCGGTGAGTTCCTCGATCCGCAGGCCAGTGTGGAACTCCTTCGCCTGGGCGTCGCCGTGGAGCACGGCCTTCGAGGGTGCCGCGTGAGCGGGGCGCGCGTCACGGCCGGCCCGATGATGGCGGCGGCCGGCTACGCGGAGGGCGCCGCGGGCTGGAGCCTCGCGCGAGCCGACCTCGACGCGGCGCTGCTGGCGGCGGCCGGTGCGGCGGGCGTGCAGGTGCGGGTGGGCGTGCGCGCGGCCGGCCTGTTGCTCCAGGACGGCGTCGTGCGCGGCGCATCACTGGACACGGGCGCCGGCTCGATCCGCGTCCCCGCCGTGGTGACGATCGCGGCCGACGGCTGTGACTCGGCCCTGGCGCGGGCCGCCGGCCTCGGCGGGCGCGCCGGACGCCGCCGGCCGGTGTCCGCCGCCCTGGTTCAGGGTATCGACCTGGCGGACGCCGCGCGGGAGATTCACGTGGGCCGGGGCCGATGGCTCGGCCTCACGTCACTCCCGGGAGGCCTCACGTCGTTGATCGCCGCAGGGATCCCGCCTCCCGGCGCAGGGGAACGCGACGGCTGGCCGCGCGGCGTCCTCGCGTCGTTTCCTGAGTTCGCCATCAGCGCGGCACAGGTGCGCCTGGCCTCTCCCGTGACCGTCCGTGACGAGGGCGGCGCGACCATCCCCGCGGCAGGCGCTCCGGGCCTGCTGCTGGCGGGCGATGCCGTACATGCCGCCTCTCGCCTGCCAGGCGACGACCTCTGGCGGGCGCTGCGGGGGGGCGTGCTGGCGGGGGAGGCCGCGCTGACCGCGCTCGAACGCCCGACCCTGCGCCCGCACGTCGAGCTGGCGCGGCGCCGGCTGGCGACGTTCCGCGGGGCGCGCGGGCGCGAACGGCGCCTGCGCGCGCTGCTCGTCCTGCAGGATCTCGTTCCCGTCCCCGCCGTGCGGGCCGCCGGCCTGCGGCTGATGGCGCGCATCCTGGCAAATCCACCTCATCCGGATGCGATGAAGGTGTAGAGTCGGGAGACGCGCTCCCCGGCGCTCGGCCGCACCCTCATCGTGACAGGACCGTTCGTGACCAGCGTCCCATCCGCCCCCGAATCCCCCGTGACGGCCGTGCCCCGTCACGCGCGCCTGCTCGACGCGGCAGCCGCGATTGCGCTCGCCCTGGGCATCATGGCGCTGCTGTCCGGCGGCATCCGGTTGCGGTACGGCAGCGTGTCACTGTCGATCCTGTCGCCGTGGCGCCCGTTGCTGCTGGCGATGGGGCTGGCGGCGATTCGCCTCGCCCTGTTCCGGCGGGTCACGCCGATCGAGCGGCTGCGGCACCGCTGCCACGCGTGGCGCCACGATCCCGCCGTCGGCGAGGCGTGGCGCGCGATGCTCGCCATCCGGCTGCCGATCCTCGTGGCGGCGTTCTTCGCCGTGCTCATCATCGGCTATCCCCCTGGCCACGAGCCGTCGGCGCGGGCGGTCCGGAACGAACTGGTGAACCTGCCGTTCCGATGGGACGCCGGCTGGTACCTCGGCATCGCGATCGACGGCTACGACTACGACCCCGCGACGCACGGGCAACAGAACATCGCGTTCTTCCCCGCGTACCCGATGCTGATGCGCACCGCGGCCGGACTGCTGGGCGCCCGTTCGCCGCTGGCGCCGGGCAGCGTGAACCTCGTGGAACTCGACCAGCGTCTGAACGGCCGCACCATGCTGGGAGGCTGGGTCGTCTCGCTTGCCGCGAGCGCGTGGGCGCTGATCTACCTGTTTCGCTTCGCGCGCGACACGCTCGGATGGCAGGCGGCGAAGGGCAGCGTCTGGCTGCTGTCGGCCTTTCCGTTCGCGTACTTCTTCGGCGCGCTCTACACCGAGGGCCTCTATCTGCTCGGCGTGGTCGGGGCGATCTATCACTTCCGGCGCCATGAGGACCTGCCCGCCTCGCTCTGGGGCCTGCTGGTCGGCCTCACGCGGCCGAACGGCTGCCTGCTGAGCGTGCCGCTGGGCATCATGGCGCTGCAACAGGCCTTCCTGCCTCGTACCCTGGCGGCTGGCGATCCCTCGCCGCGCCCGGGGTGGATGTCGTTCACCCGTGCGCTCGTGGTCGCCGCCATGCCGGGGCTCGGCATGGTGGCCTTCTCGGCATGGCTCTGGACGCTCACTTCGCAGCCGCTCGCGTGGATGCAGGCGCACGCCGCGTGGGGACGCACCTTCCACGGCGTCGAGGCGATGCCGCTCGACAGCCTGGCCGCGATCGGGAACCTCGGGGTGTACGGCTACGTGCGCGCGCAGCCGATCGAGGCCCTCTACCTGCTGGCCATGGTGGGCAGCCTCGCGGTGACCTGGCCCGTCGGACGGCGGCTCGGGTTTGGCTACGCGGTGCTGATCCTCATCACGATCCTGCCGCCGTTCTTCGCGGGCGGCTTCCTCTCGATGGGGCGCATCACGTCGACGCTGTTTCCGGTATTCGTCTATCTGGGCTGGCGATTGTCACCGGCGGCTACCCCGCGCGTGGTGATGTCATGGATGGCGCTGCAGGGGATGCTGGCGGCTGCCTTCTTCACCTGGCGCAACGTGTATTGAGCCCACGCGCGGCGGCGGGGCTTCCCTCGTCGATCAGCGCAGAGGGGGGATCGCCATCGAGCAGCGTCATGGGCGGCGCCCTGCCGCCACCTCAGCCGCCGGCCGGCTCCTCGAGCGGGCGCAGGACCGACGGCTGGCGCCGGAGGACCGGCGGAAGCGTCGGCTATAATCGAGGCTTCGGACCTGCGTCATGAACGACGATCGACATCGCCAGGGCATGCTCCCTGTCTCGCGGCGGCGTCAGCGCATCCTGCCGGGATGGCTCTGGCCGGCTGCGTGCGTGGCGATGGGGCTGGTCGTGACGTGGCCCGCGCCCGCCGTGGCGGCCGCACAGGTGGTGGTGCGGCCGCGCCCGCCGCGGGTTTCCGCACCCCCGAGCCAGCCTTCGGCCGACCCGCCGCGCGAGACGCCGCTCACCGATCGGCCGGCGGCGCGCGCCTGGCTCGATCGCGTCGATCGACTGCTCGCCCGCGGCGACGACGCGGCCGTGGGCGTCCTGGTGGCCGAGTCCTCGCCTGACGACGTGGCGCCCGCGGTGGCACGGGCGCGGCTCGAGTTGCGCACGGGCGGCTACGAACGGGCCCTGGAGCTTCTGCTGCCGGCCGCGGCACGTGATCCCCTCGGAGACGCGGCCCTCGAGGCCGGCCTCGTGCAGCAGCGGTTCGGCCGGAGCGAGGACGCCCAGGCCCTGCTCGCGCCGCTGGTGGCCGCGGGCAGCGGGGAGGCCGAAGGTCCGGCGCTGGCGCGCGGCGCGCGCGCGGCGTTCGCGCTCGGCGCGCACCGGCTGGCCAACGACCTGTTCCGCGAGGCCGTCGCGGCGCTTGGCGGAGACCCCGCGACGGAAACCGCGTGGGGTGAGCTGTTCCTGGCCACGCACAACGAATCGGAAGCCGCCCGATCCTTCGAGCGCGCGTTGTCGGTGGACTCCGCCTACGTGCCGGCCATCGTGGGCCTGGCGAAAGCGGCGGCGGTGACCGATGCGCCGGCGGCGCGCCGCCACGCCGCGCGCGCGCTCGAGATCGATGCGCGCGCCTGGGGCGCGCATCTCGTCCTCGCGGATCTCGCGCTCGACGCGCGACAGCGCGC